>NZ_JBSGTR010000067.1:0-30511 GCF_053607505.1 Rhodococcus sp. NPDC055112 | reverse complement strand
GCTTCGCGCCTGTGCGCGGTTGACGGGTCTGCGGACCCGTCAACCGCGCACAGGCGTTTACAGCCGTAGATCGAAAGGGACGTGCGAGTGCATCGAGCGGGACGACGAACCCGACAGATCCTGCCGATCGCGACAGCCCTTGTCGCCGGCCTCGTGCTGGCGGGCTGCACCGCGAACCCGCCGCCGCCGGTGGAGAGCACCGACAGTCCCAAGCCGACGACGACGGTGCCCACCAAGAACACCGTCGTGGTCGCGATCGACGACCTTGGCCTCGGCTTCAATCCGCACCTGCTCGCCGACCAGTCCCCGGTCACCTCGGCGGTCAGCTCGATGGTGCTGCCGAGCGCCTTCCGTCCGGCGCCGAGCCCCACCCGGCCCGGCGGCACGGACTGGCTCCCCGACGAGTCCCTGCTGATCTCCGCGGACGTCACCTCGCAGAATCCGTTCACCGTCACGTACCAGCTCCGCAACGAGGCACAGTGGTCCGACAGCGCGCCGATCGCCGCCGAGGACTTCCGCTACCTGTGGCGGCAGATGATCAGCCAGCCGGGCGTCGTCGACCCGGCCGGCTACGGCCTCATCACCGACATCGGCTCCTCGGGCGGCGGCAAGACCGTCACCGTGACGATGAGCTCGCCGTATCCGGCGTGGCGGGAGCTGTTCACGGATCTGCTCCCCTCGCACCTTGTGAAGGACTCGCCGGGCGGGTTCACCCGCGGACTGGCGGAGAACATCCCGGTGTCCGGCGCCGACTTCCACATCAAGTCCATCGACCGCGGCCGCGACGAGATCCTGCTCGAACGCAACGACCGGTTCTGGGGCAAGCCCGCGACCCCCGATCAGATCCTCATGCGTCGCGGTGGTTCGTCCGCGCAGTTGGCGGACTCGATCCGTTCCGGTGACACCCAGGTCGCGCAGGTGCGCGGCAACAGTCCGCTGCAGGCGCAGTTGGCCGCGATCCCCTCGGTGCGCGCCGCCGTCACCCCCGCGCCGCGGGTGCTGGAGCTGACCCTGAACGGCAGGGTCCCCTCGCTCGCCGACCAGCGGCTGCGCCGCGGTCTGATGGGGCTGCTCAGCCCCGACCTGTTGGCCTCCGTCGGCACCCCGACCGGCGCGAACGCGACGCCGGCCAGGGCCCAGGTGCTCGCACCGTCCGATCCGGGCTACGTCCCGACCGCCCCGCCGGCCCCGAGCCGCGAGCAGGCGCTCGGGTTGCTCGCCGAGGCGGGCTGGGTTCACACCGTGGTCGAAGGCCCCGGCGAGACGGCGCAGGCCAAGATCGCGAAGGACGGCGAGCAGCTGGCCCTGGTGATCGGTGCGCCGGAGGGCGACGACTCCGCCATCGCCGTCGCGAACACCGCGGCCGACCAGCTCCGCGGCGCCGGGGTGGATGCCTCGGTGACGACGATGCGTCCGGACGAGCTGTACGGCAAGTCGCTCGTCGAGGGCGAGGTCGACGCCGTGGTCGGCTGGGTGCGCGCGGGTTCCGACCCGGCGACCTCGATGGCCTCCCGGTTCGCCTGCCCCCCGCCTGCGTCCCCGTCCCCGCCCCCGTCCGGTGCAGGCGAGTCGACGGACGTCGAGCCCGACGTCGTGCCGGATCCGCTTGCCCCGAGCAACCTGTCGGGACTCTGTGACCCGGCCCTGCAGGCGGGCATCGACGAGGCGCTTCGCGGGACCGCGGACGTCGGACACGTGATCGCGCAGGCCGAGCCGAAGCTGTGGGATCTCGCCGCCGTGCTGCCCGTCCTGCAGGACATGACCGTGGTCGCTGCCGGGCCAGGTGTCCAGGGTGTATCGCTGACCGGTGCGATCCAGGTCGGCATCTTCGCCGATGCCGCCGGCTGGTCGAGGAGCCCGCAGTGAGCGAACGTCGACTGCTGCTGGTGCACGCCCATCCCGACGACGAGACCCTCACCACCGGGGGCACCATCGCGCGGTACGCCGCCGATGGCGCGCGGGTGACCGTGCTGACCTGCACGCTCGGCGAGGAGGGCGAGGTGATCGGTGAGCGCTGGGCGGGCCTCGTCGCGGACCGGGCCGATCAGCTCGGCGGTTACCGCATCCTCGAACTGACCGAGGCGCTCGAGAGGCTTGGCGTCGACGGCCCCAGGTTCCTCGGCGGGGTAGGACGCTGGCGGGATTCCGGCATGATCGGCACCCCGTCCGCCGCCAACCCGCGCGCGTTCGTGAACGCGGACCCCGAGGAGGCGGTCGCGGCTCTGGTCGCGGTGATCCGGGAGGTCCGTCCGCACGTGGTGGTCTGCTACGACCCGGACGGCGGCTACGGCCACCCCGATCACATCCAGGCACACCGCTTCACGATGGCCGCGGTGTCGGCTGCGGGCACCGATGTGTATCAGGACGCGGGTCGGCCGTGGGAGCCGGCAAAGGTGTATTGGACTGTCACCGAGGCGAACTCGTTGTCGCAGGGCATCGAGTGCATCACCGAGATCCCGTCGTCGTGGCGGATGCCCGAGCCGGGGGAGTTGCCCTGTGTGCTCGACGAGACCGTGACCGCCGCGGTGGACGTGCGGGCCGTGCTCGAGGCCAAGCGGTCGGCGCTGGCCGCGCACGCGACGCAGGTGACGGTGTCGGAGACCGGCTCGGAGTACGCGCTGTCGAACAATGTCGCCCAGCCGATCCTGGCCGAGGAACACTACGTCCTGGTGCGCGGGGTCCACGGTGCCCTCGACGCCGACGGTCGCGAGCGGGACCTGTTCTCCGGCATCGACTTCTAGCAAGCGGTCGCGCCAAAGGCTTCCAGTCGGCCCACGGGGTGACCCGATCCGGGTTACCCTCGGTGTGCTTCATCAGACGTTCGTGAGTTTTCTTTCGCACGTGTATCCAGATCGAGTGTCGATTTCGCCGATCACGGAGGGATGAGCCAGATGGCGTTGCACAGGGTCACCGATAGGGGCGGGGACGTCCAAGACATCTACTCGACGCCGCTCAGCCGAGAAGTGCTGCCGAAATACCAGATGCCGGACGGACCCTCGGACCCGCGGATCGCCTACGCGCTGATCCACGGCGAACTCCAGCTCGACGGCAACTCCTCGCAGAACCTCGCGACGTTCTGTTCGACCTGGTCCGAGGACGAGGTCCACAGGCTGATGAACGACTGCCTCGACAAGAACATGATCGACAAGGACGAGTATCCGCAGACCGCGGAGATCGAGTCCAGGTGCGTGCACATGCTGGCGGACCTGTGGAACTCGCCCGCCGGACGCGACACCATGGGCTGCTCCACGACCGGATCGAGCGAGGCCGCGATGCTCGGCGGGCTGGCCCTCAAGTGGCGCTGGCGCCAGCGGCGGCAGGCGGAGGGTCAGCCGACGGACCGCCCGAACCTGGTGTGCGGGCCGGTGCAGATCTGCTGGGACAAGTTCGCCCGGTACTTCGACGTGGAACTGCGCCAGGTCCCGCTCGAGCCGGGCGCGACGGGGATACGTCCGCACCAGTTGCGGGACTACGTCGACGAGAACACCATCGGCGTCGTCGCGATCCTGGGCGTCACCTACACCTGTGACTACGAGCCCGTCGCGGAGATCGCGGCGGAGCTGGACGCGATCATGGCGGACACCGGCCTGGACGTGCCCGTCCACGTCGACGCGGCCAGCGGGGGGTTCATCGCGCCGTTCGTGCAGCCGGAGTTGGTGTGGGACTTCCGGATCCCGAGGGTCGCCTCCATCAACACCTCCGGCCACAAGTACGGACTGGCCCCGCTCGGGGTCGGCTGGGTGGTGTGGCGGTCGGCGGACCTGCTGCCAGAGGACCTGGTGTTCCGGGTGAGTTATCTCGGCGGCGACATGCCGACCTTCGCGCTCAACTTCTCCCGGCCGGGCGGCGAGATCGTCGCCCAGTACTACCTGCTGCTGCGCCTCGGCCGCGAGGGCTACCGCATGATTCAGCAGACCTGTGCCGAAACCGCCCAGGCCCTCGCCGAGGAGATCAAGACGATGGGGCCGTTCACCCTGCTCTACGACGGGACCGGCGGGCTACCCGCCGTGTCGTACACCCTGACCGACCCGGCGACGGCGGGCTTCTCGTTGTACGACCTCAGCGACGAGCTGCGGAGGCGCGGCTGGCAGGTGCCCTCCTACCCGTTGCCCGCGAACCGTGAGGAGACCGTCATCCAGCGGGTCCTGGTCCGGCACGGGATCTCCCGCGACGTGATCGCCCTGCTGGCCGAGGACATCCGTCGATCGCTGGCGCGGCTGGTCGGGGGCACACCGTCCGACGAGACCCGGGCGGGGTTCCATCACTGACGGGTTCGGGTCCCTCCCGAGGTACGGGATCGGCTGTGGCGGCCGACACCCATCCGACTAGACTGTGATGTGGGTCATAGCCGGGTCGGGCTGACGGAAGGATGTCGATGTACAACTGGAGTGTTCAGAACGCGATCGTGGCATTCGTGGATTCGCTGCGACCCAATGCGCAGCAGTACCACGACATGTACATGACGGGGCTGTACAACTTCGTCGACATGCAGAGTCACCTGCTCACGCTCCTCGGCTACCCGCCGGTGGGCTGAAGCCCCCGGCCTACGATTGGTGCCATGACTTCCGGCACCAGCCCCGCACCGACCGGGCGCCGCATCCTCGACTCGGCGATTCTCGGCCTGCTGATATTCGATGGCGTGCTCACGGCCGTGCTGGCCGTGCTGTTCCTGCCCATCTACCTGGGTTCGGTGGCGTTTCCCATCAGCGCGCTCGCCGCGGGCGTCGTCAACGTGTTGCTGGTGCTCGGGGCCCGCACCGTGACCGATCGGGCCTCGATGGCGGCGCTGCCGCTGGTCGGCTGGTTCCTCGGCTTCGTGCTGTGCATGTTCGGTGGTCCGGGCGGGGACGCCCTGCTCCTCGCGAGTCCGCTGACCCTGCTGTTGCTCGGGTTGGCGGTGGTACCGGCCGGGCTGCTGCTGCTGAAGTTCGCCTCCGACGACGCGGTCGCCCGCGGCAGCTCCGCCCGCCGGGCCTAGCGCGCGTCCGCCGGGTTCGATTCGCCGATCGCCGGTCGGAGTGGACGGCGGGCTGCTACCGTCCCGTCGACCGCGTTGCAGGGCGACGACTGGAGCAGACACGTGATCGAGGTTTCGAGCTGGTTTCCCCGCGCCCGTCGAATGGGTTGGGCCACAGCGGCAATGGCAACCACCGTCGCCGCGGCTTTCGTGGTCGGTACCGGGGCCGCCAACGCGGTTCCGCAGCCTGCGGACGGACTCGACGAGGTGCTGTTCGTCGGGAACAACTGGGAAGGTACCGCCGACGTCATCGAGTCGACCGGCGGCTACGCCAAACTCGGTCGGGTGAACATCATCCCGGACAAGGAGGCGCGGCTGCGGGAGATCTACCTGAACCCGATCAAGCTGGGCTTCTTCCTCGGGATCCGCGAGACCGCGGGCGAGGGGCACGACCAGTTCGTCGACGACATGTACACCACCCCGGACGGGTCCGCGGTCGTCGCGTCCCGGCCCAGCTTCGCCGACGTCGTCTCGATCGACCTGGTCAGCGGAAAGGTCAACTGGCGCTTCCCGGTATCCGGTTTCCGGGCAGACCACATGGCCGTATCGCCGGACGGCGGCAGGGTCGCGGTCTCCGCGTCGACCAGCAACACCGTGCACGTGCTCGACATCCGCACCGGTGCGCAGGTCGGGTCGTTCAAGACGGGGGACAAGCCGCACGAAAACGTGTTCACCGACGGCGGCCGGTACCTGTGGAACATGTCCATCGGCGAGGTGAACACCCCGCTCGACGCTCCCTCACAGGACTCCACCAAGGGCGACCGCAGGATCACCGTGGTCGATGCCCAGACCTTCCAAACGGTCAAGGTGATCGACATGCGGGATCGGCTGGACGCCTTCGGCCGCAAGGACCTCTCGGACTCGGTACGGCCGGTGGCATTCAACCCCGACGAGAGCAAGCTGTACTTCCAGGTGTCCTTCTTCAACGGCTTCCTCGAGTACGACGTCTCCGCCGACGCGATCACCCGGATCAAGGAACTGCCGAAGAACCCGAACACCAACCCGGATCGAACCACCTGGGTCAACGACTCCCGCCACCACGGCATGTCGATCAGTCCGGACGGCGCCAAACTGTGTATCGCCGGGACCATGGACGACTACGTGACCGTCGTCGACACGGCCACGTTGCAGGAGACCCCGACCGTCCCGGCAGGAAAGCCGTACTGGGCCACGGTCAACGGCGACGGCACACACTGCATCGTGTCCGAGAGCGCCACCGACTCGGTGAGCGCGATCGACTTCGCCACTGGGCAGAAGGTGGCCACCGTGCCCGTGGGCGATCATCCGCAGCGGGTGCGCATCGGACACGTCCCCGCGGGCTGGGCCGGTACCCCCGACGGGGGGACGGGCACGGGCAGCCTCGAGGGTGCGCTGGGAAGCGTGGGCTCCTAGCTACTCCTGCGGCAGCAATCCCGCCGCCCGACCGGCGTCGGACAGCACCGCCTCGACCATCGCCGGGGTGAGCCGACCGGTGAAGGTGTTCTGCTGGCTGACGTGAAAGCAGCCGAACAGGTGCAGGTCGTGCCCGATCCCTGATGCGGGGAGCGCGACGTGCGCGCCGTGTCCGAACTTCGGTCGCGGCCGCGGGATCGGCCACCCGGCGTCGGCCAGCGCAGGCAGCAGCGCCTGCCAACCGAATCCGCCGAGCACCACCACCGCCCGCAGGGTGGGACTGAGCAGCCGCAGTTCCTCGTCGATCCAGCGCCTGCAGGTGTCCCGCTCGGTGGGGGTCGGCTTGTTGTCCGGGGGCGCACAGTGCACCGGTGCCGTGACCCGGGTGCCGCGCAGCGCGAGCCCGTCCCCGATGCGAATCGAGGTCGGCTGGTTCGCCAGGCCGACCGCGTGCAGCGCCGCGTACAGCACGTCCCCGCTGCGGTCGCCGGTGAACATCCGGCCGGTCCGGTTCCCGCCGTGCGCGGCCGGCGCCAGCCCGACGATCAGCAGTGATGCATCTGCCGGTCCGAAACCGGGAACGGGCCTGCCCCAGTACGTCTCGTCGCGGAACGCGGCGCGTTTCTCCACGGCCACACGCTCGCGCCACTCGACCAGGCGTGAGCAGCGCCTGCAGTCGACGAGCTCGCCGTCCATCTCGGCGAGGGTGGCATGGGCTTCCACAGATCCGACGGTACCCGCGCGGTCGGCGCGGAGTTCGGATCTACCCGGAGCAGGGGATGGTGCCTGCGAGCGTCGGGTCGAGGGCCTTGCGGGCGAGGAAGATCGGAGCCGAGTGTTCGAGGATCCCGGCCTGGGGGTTCGGGCCGGTGTCGAAGCTCTTCCGAGAGTGCCCGACAAAGAGGTCCTGGTTCTGGCACTCGTCCTGTACGTACATGTTCTGGAGGGATGCTCCGGGGGCGCCATTGAGGAACGACCCCGTGTACGGGGTGATGGTCCTATCGGTTCTAGACGCGATGACGGTGTAGTCGATCCCCGGGAAGGTCTCCTGTCCGGCGTTGAGCCTGGCCAGGAACTCCGATCCGATGATCTGCTGCTGCGAGGACTTCGAGGCACCGGCTGCAATGGCCGCGTCGACGGTGAGGTACTGGCCGCGGTAGCTCGTTCCGTGGGTGGACGGCGCGAGCATGACAAGGGTGTGAACCTTGTTGTTCGCGGGGTTCTCCTGGTCCGCGCCGCCGGCGAACCGGAGGTACTGCCGGGTCACCGTTGCGCCCTGCGAGTGCCCGACGACGTCGACCTGCGCGGAGCCGGTTTTCGTACGCACCTTTTCGATGAACCCGTCCAGCTCGACCGCTGCGTCCTCGATCGCTGCGTGTCCCCACCAGTTCCGGTCAGCCGGGATGGGTATCGGGCCGAGGAAGAGGGAGGGGGCGAAGCCGTAGTTCAGCGCAAAGACGCAGTACCCGTCGGCCTTCAGTGGCTTGATCAGCGGGCCCTGGTCATTCGGGTTCTCCGCGTTGCCCCAGCTCTCCTGCATGCTCCTCCCGGTACCGTGCACCAGCACGACCGGTCGAGGGTGCTGCGGCGACGGCTCGCATTCCCAGTCGTTCACGCCTGCGAGTGTGCCCTGTTCGGGCGCCCCGGCAGAACCGGTCACAGAGGACTGGGCTGACGCAGCCGCCGGCGGGAGGATCGCGGTGGTGAGGGCGAACAGTGCGACGGTCGCGACGCTCGTCGCGACCGCGCGGAGCCGGTCGTTCACGTGAGTAACTCCTGAGGCTGGGTCCGGGAAGTGCGAAACAGTGCAGCCGTCATCTGTAACACCTCGGACGGGGGCGGCGCAGCAGAATGCCCCGTTCGGTCAGTCCGATGCCGCGTGCACCCGCAACGTCAGCACCTGGAACGGCCGCAACGTCAGGGTGATCGCGTCGCCGTCGAGGGTGACGCCGGTGGGTACGTCGACCGGTCGCTCGAGCAGGTCCACGAAATCGACGCCCGCGTGTGGGAGGTCGAGGTCGATCCGCGCGGTCGACCTGGCGCCGGTGGATTCGTGCAGCCGGACCACGACGTCGCCGCTGCGGTCCTCGGCGAGCTTGACGGCCTCCACCACAACAGCCGGATTCGACACCCGCAGGAGCGGTTCGACCGGCGCGCCACCCGTGATCGTGCGCGGCGGCAGGTTGATCCGATAGCCCTCGGTGACCGCATCGCCGATCGTGGCACCCGGACGGACGGAGACCCGCAGCGTGTGCGTGCCCTGATCGGAGGTCGGGTCCGGGTACAGCGGCGCGCGGAGCAGTGACAGGCGCACGGTGGTGGTGCTTCCGCCGTCCGGCCGGGCGGAGCGCCCGACGTCGTGGCCGTAGGTGGAGTCGTTCGCCACCGCGACGCCGTAGCCGGGCTCGCCGACGTGCACCCAGCGGTGCGCGCAGATCTCGAACTTCGCGAAGTCCCAGGACGTGTTGGAGTGCGTCGGCCGGAATACGTGGCCGAACTGTGTCTCCGCGGCGCTGCGGTCGGCGTGCACGTCGAGCGGGAAGGACAGCTTGAGCAGCTTCTGCCGTTCGTGCCAATCGATCTCGTTGCTGATCTCCAGCGCGCGTGCGCCAGGGGCGAGTTCGAGCCGCTGCACGACGGTCGAGTCCCCGAAGGACCTGCGCACCACCACGGCGTCGCCGTCACGATCGACGGAGTCGGCGTCCCGCAGGTCGGTCACCGTGCGGCGATAGAACTCGTCGATGTCCCAGGCGTCCCACTGGTTCGGCACGTCCCTGTGCAGCTGCAGCAGGTTGCCGACCGCACCGGGCGCGATGGCGTCGCGTCCCGTGTCGGCATCGGTCAGCGAGGTGATCAGTCCGTCACCGTTGATCGCGGCCCGGACGAGGCCGTTGTCCAGGACGAAGCCCTTGCCGCTCTTGGTGATCCGGGTGGGGACGGCCCCGGGGTCGGCGGTCGCGATGCCGAGCGCGGGCACGCCGTCGCGCGCCTGGGGGCCCGCGTTGAGGGTGAGGGTCGCCGAGCCCGCTCCGATCAGTACGCCCGCCGCGTCGGCGATGATCTCCTCCAGGCCTGCCGCGACGGCGGCGTAGTTGCGCTCGGCGTCGCGGTGCACCCACGCGATGGAGCTGCCCGGCAGGATGTCGTGGAACTGCTGCAGCAGCACCAGATGCCAGAGCCGCTCGAGTTCGTCATACGGATACGGCGCCCCGGCTCGCACGGCGGCCGTGGTCGCCCACAGTTCCGCCTCGCGCAGGAGGTGTTCGCTGCGCCGGTTGCCCTGCTTGGTCCTGGCCTGCGAGGTGTAGGTCCCGCGGTGCAACTCCAGGTATAGCTCGCCGGACCACACCGGCGGTGTGGGGTACTCCGCCTCGGCACGGCGGAAGAAGTTCACCGGCGAGTCCAGCGTCACGGTGGGTGAGCCCTCGAGCGAGCGGGTCCGCTCGGCCGCGGCCAGCATCTCGCGGGTCGGCCCGCCGCCACCGTCACCCCACCCGAACGGGACAAGGGACACCGTCCCCGCCCCCTGCTCCCGGTAGTTGCGCTGGGCGTGACCGAGGTCGTGGCCGGACAGGTCCGAGTTGTACTTGTCGACAGGGGGGAAGTGGGTGAAGACCTGGGTGCCGTCGATGCCCTCCCACCGAAAGGTGTGGTGCGGCATCCGGTTCGTCTTGTTCCAGGAGATCTTCTGGGTGAGGAAGTACTGCGACCCCGACAGGCGGACCAGCTGCGGCAGCGCGGCCGAGTAGCCGAACGAATCGGGCAGCCAGACCTCGGGGGTGTCGACGCCGAACTCGTCGAGGAAGAACCGTTTGCCCGCCACGAACTGCCGCGCCATCGCCTCGCCGCCGGGCATGTTGGTGTCGGCCTCCACCCACATGCCGCCGACCGGGACGAACTGGCCTGCCGCGACCTTGTCCCGGATCCGCTCGAACAGTTCCGGATAGCCGTCCCTGACCCAGGCGAGCTGCTGCGCGGACGAGCAGGCGAACCGGAAGTCCGGGTGATCATCCATCAGCGCAACGACATTGGCGAATGTGCGGGCGCACTTTCGGATGGTCTCGCGCACCGGCCACAGCCAGGCCGAGTCGATGTGCGCGTGCCCGACGGCGACCAGGTTGTGTGCGCTGGCGTAGGCCGGTCGCGCGAGCACCTCGCGCAGTTGCCTGCGGCCCGCGGCTGCGGTGCCTGCGATGTCGTCCGGGTCGACGGTGTCGAGCATCCGCTCGAGGGCGCGCAGGATCTCGTGCCTGCGCGGCAGGTCGAACGGCAGCGCGTGCATCAGGCCGCTGAGCGCCGCGATGTCCTGCGTCAGCTCCCACACCGTGCGGTCGCGAAGCGCGAAGTCGACCTGGCGGAGCTGGTAGATCGGATCCTCGCCCGCGGTGCCCGGGTCACCGAGCGGGGTGGGCTGGAAGCCGAAACTCCGTGCCACATCGGGATTCGCGGCCAGCTCGAGGTACAGGTCGACCGGTCGGTGCGGGTCGACGGGAAGGTAGGTGTTGAACGGGGAGATCGCCTTGATGACGGTGCCGTCGGGGCGGTAGGCGAGCGCCTCGGCGTTGAAGCCGGGGCCGCCGGTGAATCCGGGATCGACCACCAGCTCCACCTCGACGTCGTCGCCCAGGTCGAGCCAGCGATCGGGCACGTGTCCGGTCACGTGCAGCCACATCGTCCCCCACGGCCTGCCCCAGCGGGTTCCGATCGTGATGGGCGCGAACTCCTGCCCCAGTGCCTCCGCCACGGGCACCGGCTCGCCCGGCACCTGCCACGCCGTGAGCTCGGCCGGCTCGGTGTCCCGGTAGAGCGCCCCGCCGAGCCGCTGCTCGACGAACCGCCGCAGCCGCTCCTCCACGATTTCGCGATCGTCGTGCATCGGTGTCCTCCGTGCGTCGAGGTGCAGTGTCATGACCCGAGGCTTCGCCCGAGGGTTTGGATCGGCTCAGGTGGTGCGGGTCCAGATGTCGCCCGCGCCGGGGGTCACCGTCTCGATCAGGGCCCAGGCGCGGTCGGCGGGCATGTCGAGCACCTCGTAGTGGCCGGCACCGGCCGGGGTGGCCGCCACCACGGTGGCGACCCCGGCGCGCCGCTGGAACCAGCTCTGCCGCACGGTCCATCCGATGATGCCGTCGGCCTCGAGGCTGGCCCGGCTGCGGTCCAGCGAGCCGCTGCGGGTGATGAGCCATCCGGGCGGCGCGGCGTGGCCGAGGCCCCGATAGCGGTCCCAGGCCAGCGCGGTGGCGGCAACGGCCAGGACCGCGACCCCGGCCCACGCCTGCCACCCCAGCGGCACGCCAAGGGCGGCCGCGACCGCGGTCGCGACGGCCAGCGCTGCCACCGGGAGCAGCGCCCGGGTGTACCGGCGGCGCCTGGCGGCCGGGCCGTGCGGGGCGAGCGCCACGGGGGAGTGGTCGCCGCCGAGGACCACGGCAGCCACCCGCTCGGCCTCGGCCCGCGGCGACTGCGGCATCAGCAGGGTGGACTGTCCCTTCCCTGAGCTGATCCCCGTCATGATCGCGTCGAGGTGGGCGCCGCCCGCGGCGCGCAGGAGCAACGGCTCGCGCAGCGAGGTTCCGCGCAGCCGGGCCCGATCCAGGGTGGTCTGCCTGGTCTTGAGCAGGCCGTGGCTGACGTGCAACACCTTGCCGTTGTCGGTGACCAGGAGATTGCCGAACGCGATGAGGTAGCGCACGCAGGAGAGCCCGCTCGCCACCACGAGGAGCACGACCAGTGCGAGCGCGACGGCGGCGGCGATGCCGAGGTGCTGTATGGAGTCGACCCCCCGGCTCACCGCCGAGGAGTCGGCGATCCACTTGCCGAGCCCGTACTGGAAGGCGAGGCCGATCGCCGCGGCCACCGTCAGCACCCCGGTGACGGAGAACGGTGCGTAGCGGACCCAGGCGGGCGTCCAGTGCGCGATCTCCGTTTCCCGGTGCGGGGTGCCCGCGTCCGCCCCAACCTGCAACGCCTCGGCATCGGCAGGCGCTGCCGGTTCCTGGTGCCCGGCCAGCAGGGCCGCGCGCAGGGCGGGGACGAGGGCGGAATCGAGCGCGTTGAGCTCGAACCTCTTGGAGTCGCCGTGTCCGGATTGCTGGCCGGTGCCGATCCGGACGACGGACAGGCCCAGAACCCTGTGCAGCACACCGGACTCCACGTCGACCGAGCGGATGCGGTTGCGCGGCACCGAGAGCAGGTTCTTCTGGAACACACCGGTGCGCAGCTGCACATGGACCGGGCCGATCCGGTAACTGGTGGTGAACCAGCGCAGCAACGCGTACGCCACCAGGACGGCGACGACGATCAGGCCGAACGTGTGGTTGCCGCTCTGGGTGCCGACGACCAGTGAGATCAGCAGCACCGGTAGCAGTTTGACGACCTCGTCGACCGGATGGACGAGCAGCATCCGCTTGTCGAGACGCAGCCACGGCTGTTCCTGCTCGGCAGCCAGCGCGGCGGCGCCCGAGGCCTCCGGTGGGGCGGTACCGGGCGCGGGGTGCGGTGTCGCGTACTGCGGCGGGGCCGGATGCCCTGGTGCGCTCACGTCGCGTCCCCGACGTTGCGGCCCGCGATCTCCGTGAGCTGCGCGACGGTCCGGTCCGCGACCTCGCGGTCGAGCGCGGTGATGGTGACCGCGCCCGCGGACGAGGCGGTGGTGACGGTGACCGTGGCGAGGCCGAGCATCCGGTCGATCGGTCCGCGCTCGGTGTCGACGGTCTGCACCCGCGAGATCGGGGCGATGCGGCGCTCCTGGGTGAACCATCCGGTCTTCGTGTACACCGCGTCGGCGCTGATCTCCCAGCGGTGCACGCGGTACCGCCACTGCGGGACGACCAGGACGTGCGTCGCCGCCACCGCGACGCTGACGACGAACACCGCGACGTGCGGCCAGGTGGTCCAGCGTCCGTCGACGAATCCCCAGACGATCTGGGCGATGAAGGCCGGGATCCACATCAGCGCGGCGTTGATCGCCCACAACTGCGGGGCGCGGGTGCTCGGTCGCCACTGGGGGTCGGCCATGGTGACGACGGGGGGCGGGGGAGTGCTCACCTCTCCAGCCTGCCCGATCCGGTGCCGTCGCAGTGCGATCATCCGCCGGTTTCGGTCGATGTCGCCCCCTCCCGCGGGTCCGCGGGAGGTTTAGCCTGGGAGAGGCGAGGGAAGGAACGACCATGGACCGATTCGATCCCGCCTCCGGACCCGAGGTCCCCGAGGCCGACCGCGCCGAGCAGGAGACCCCCGTCGTCGAGCAGGACGACGCGGAAAACACGGAGGAAGGGTCGCCCGGCTCGCTCGAGGTCAACGACGCCGACGCGGCCGAACAGGCGCGCGTGGTGCCGGACGACGACGAGTATCCGCACGGGTGACCGGGCGCGTTTGCTGCGGTGGGGAGGCCTCCCCCTGGCAGGTCCCACGGGTGATGGCGCATGATCGAACGCGTGAGCACTGACGACGCCCCCGCGACCACACCCGCGATGCTGCCCGATCCCGCGATGCCGTCGGGATCCGCGCAGGTGGGTGCACCGGCTCCGCCCGCAGGTTCGCCGGCCCCGTCGGCGTCCGCGATGCGCAGGGTGCTGCGCCGCGCCCGCGACGGCGCCACCCTCAACGTCGACGAGGCGACGGTGCTGCTGCACGCCCGCGGCGCCGACCTCGAGGATCTGTGCACGTCGGCGGCACGGGTCCGCGATGCCGGCCTCGAGGCCGCGGGGCGGCCGAAGACGGTCAGCTACTCGCGCAAGGTGTTCATCCCGCTGACCCGGCTGTGCCGCGACAAGTGCCACTACTGCACGTTCGTCACCGTCCCGGGAAAGCTGCGGGCCGAGGGACGGGGGATGTACCTGGACCCGGACGAGGTGCTCGACATCGCCCGCCGCGGCGCCGAACTCGGCTGCAAGGAGGCGCTGTTCACCCTCGGTGACCGGCCCGAGGAAAGATGGCCGGAGGCACAGGAGTGGCTCGAGTCCCGGGGCTACGACTCCACCCTGGATTACGTGCGCGCGATGTCGATCCGGGTGCTCGAGGAGACCGGACTGCTGCCGCACCTGAACCCCGGCGTGATGAGCTGGGAGGAGATCTCACGGCTCAAGCCGGTCGCGCCGTCGATGGGCATGATGCTCGAGACCACCTCCACCCGGCTCTTCACCGAGAAGGGCGAATGCCACTACGGCAGCCCCGACAAGGACCCGGCCGTGCGGCTGCGCACCCTCACCGATGCGGGCAGGCTCTCGGTTCCGTTCACCACCGGCATCCTGGTCGGCATTGGCGAGACCATGACCGAACGTGCCGAGTCCATTCTCGCGATCCGCAAGTCCCACAAGGCGTTCGGTCACATCCAGGAAGTCATCATCCAGAATTTCCTGGCCAAGGACGACACCGCGATGCGCGACGCGCCGGACGCGGGAATCGAGGAGTTCCGGGCCGCCATCGCCGTCGCCCGGCTGCTGCTCGGGCCCGGCATGCGGATCCAGTCACCGCCGAACCTGGTGTCCGCCGACGAGTGCCTCGCCCTGATCTCCGCCGGCGTCGACGACTGGGGCGGGGTTTCGCCGCTCACCCCGGACCACGTCAACCCGGAACGGCCGTGGCCGAACCTCGACACGCTGGCCGCGATCACCGCAGAGGCGGGCTACACGCTCACCGAGCGGACCGCGGCCCAGCCGCCGTACGTGCTCGCAGGCTCGCCGTGGATCGACCCCCGCATCTCCGCGCACGTCCAGGCCCTCGCCGACCCGGTGACCGGGCTGGCACGGCCGGACACCAAACCGACCGGTCTGCCCTGGCAGGAGCCGGACGAGGCGTGGGTGTCGGCCGGGCGCATCGACCTGAACACCGCGATCGACACGGAGGGCCGCAACACCGAGACCCGAAGCGACCTCGGCAGCGCGTTCGGTGACTGGGACTCGGTCCGCGAGCAGGTCCTCGAGCTGTCCAACCAGGGCGTGCCGGTGCGGCTCGACTCCGAGGTGCTGGCGGCGCTGCGCAGCGCCGAGCGCGACCCCGGCGCCTGCACCGACGACGAGTACCGGGCCCTGGCCACCGCCGACGGGGAGGGTCTCGAGGCGATGGTCGCGTTGGCCGACGCCCTGCGCCGCGACGCCGTCGGTGACGACGTCACCTACGTGGTCAACCGGAACATCAACTTCACCAACATCTGCTACACCGGCTGCCGGTTCTGCGCCTTCGCGCAGCGCAAGGGCGACGCCGACGCGTTCACCCTGTCCACGGACGAGGTGGCCGACCGGGCCTGGGAGGCGCACGTCGCCGGGGCCACCGAGGTCTGCATGCAGGGAGGCATCGACCCCGAGCTGCCCGTCACGGGCTACGCGGACCTGGTCCGCGCGGTCAAGGCGCGGGTGCCGTCGATGCACGTGCACGCCTTCAGCCCGATGGAGATCGTCAACGGCGCCTCCCGCGGTGGGCAGAGCGTGCGGGACTGGCTGACCGACCTGCGTGCGGCGGGCCTGGACTCGATCCCCGGCACCGCGGCGGAGATCCTTGACGACGAGGTGCGCTGGGTGCTCACCAAGGGCAAGCTGCCGACGAGCACCTGGATCGACGTGGTCACCACCGCGCACGAGGTGGGCCTGCGGTCCAGCTCGACGATGATGTACGGACACGTCGATCAGCCGCACCACTGGGTGGGGCACCTCAACGTGCTGCGCGGAATCCAGGACCGCACCGGCGGATTCACCGAGTTCGTGCTGCTGCCGTTCGTGCACCAGAGTTCGCCGCTGTACCTGGCCGGGGCGTCGAGGCCGGGGCCGACGCAGCGCGACAACCGGGCCGCGCACGCGCTGGCGCGGATCATGCTGCACGGGCGGATCCACAACATCCAGACCAGCTGGGTCAAGCTCGGGGTCGCTGGGACGCAGGCGATGCTCCAGGGCGGCGCCAACGACCTGGGCGGCACCTTGATGGAGGAGACCATCTCGCGGATGGCCGGTTCGCAGCACGGATCGGAGATGACGGTGGCGGAGCTGCGGGCGATCGCCGAGGGGATCGGACGCCCGGCCCGGCAGCGCACGACGGGTTATGCCGAAAGGGTGGGAGTGGCATGAGCGACAAGGATCTGATCGGTGACGGCAGGGTCGTCGCGGTGCTCGACCGCGCGGCCTGGGGGATCAACCCGGTGCTCGACCTGATGAGCAGTGATCCGCTGCGGATCAAGGCCAGGACGTTCACGCCGACCGCCGAGCAGCGCTCGATCGCCGAGAAGGTGCTCGACGCGGCGGCCTGGCTGCTCGATGTCGCCGAGGTGCCCGGCACCGCGGCGTGGGAGCGGGCGAGCGACGAGCGCCGCGCCCGGTGGTGGGTGACCCGGCTCGGCGCGCTGAACACCATCGCGGTGGCGTTTCCCGGCGTGTTCGGTCCGCTCGTCCGGCGGCTGCCGATCCAGGACCTGCTGGCGTTCGCGAATCAGACGCTGGTGCTGGTCGCGGTGGCCAGGGAGCTCGGCGTCACCGATCGCAGCGCCCAGGTGGATCTGCTCGCCTCGGTGCTCTGCCGCAGGCAGACCGACGCAAGGACGCTGCTCGCGCACCCGGATGCGACGCCCCCCGAGGCCGGTTCGTCCTGGCGGCCGTTCGCCCTGCTCGGCGCGATGTGGACCACCTCACGGATGCTCCGGGCGATCCCCGACGAGCTCGGGAAGCGGCCGAAGCCCGGCCAGCCCTATCGGACCCTCGGGAAGCTGCCCCTGGTCGGCGCGGTGGCGGACTACTTCGGTGAGCGGGGTGCCCTCGCCAGGGCTGCCGCGCAGGGCCAGCGCTGGATCGACGGCCACACCGTGCGGACGGCGGCGGGCCGATCCGGCGTGCAGGGCCTGTCGAGCGTCTGACTTTCGACCCGGTGTCGCGGGCGCTGCCCCAGTAGTCTGTGGGTGTTCCCCGGTTTCCCGCCGAATCCAGCGGTCAGGGCACCCTAAGCGGGTGCGCCCGGCTCGGGGGGGAGATACTGGTAACTCCTGGGCGGACATGGGGGTTCGCCCGGCGTATTGGTCTTTGACGAAAGGCAGGGAGAGCAGCAGTGCCCTACACGATTGCTGAACCGTGCGTGGATGTTCTCGACAAGGCATGCATCGAGGAATGCCCTGTCGACTGTATCTACGAGGGTGGCCGCATGCTCTACATCCACCCCGATGAGTGCGTGGACTGCGGTGCCTGCGAGCCCGTCTGCCCCGTCGAGGCGATCTTCTACGAAGACGACGTGCCCGATCAGTGGAACGCCTACGTCAGCGCGAACGTCGACTTCTTCGTCGAGCTCGGATCGCCCGGTGGCGCCGCCAAGCTCGGCAAGGTCGACTACGACCCGCCGTTCATCAAGGCGCTGCCGCCGATGGGCGAGCACTGAGTTGTTCGGTACCACCGTGACCGCTCGTGCCCGGGTTCCCGTGTCCGCGGGGTTGCCCGACTTCCCATGGGACTCGTTGGCCGGCGCCAAGACCAAGGCCGAATCCCATCCCGACGGGATCGTCAACCTCTCGGTCGGCACCCCGGTCGATCCGGTGGATCCGCTGATCCGCGAGGCGCTGGCCTCCGTGTCGGAGGTGCCGGGATACCCGACCACGCACGGCACCCCCGAGCTGCGCGCGGCCGCGGTCGGTGCGCTGGCCCGGCGGTACGGGGTCACCGGGCTCGATCCGGCAGCCGTGCTGCCCGCGATCGGTACCAAGGAAGTGATCGCATGGCTGCCGCGGCTGCTGGGGCTGGGCGCCGATGACCTGGTCGTGATCCCCGAGGTCGCCTACCCCACGTACGAGGTGGGCGCGCTGCTCGCCGGTGCCAGGGTGTTGCGCGCCGACGGCACCATGCGGCTCGGCCCCGAGAGCCCGGCGCTGATCTTCATCAACTCGCCGTCGAATCCGACCGGCAAGGTGCTCGGCATCGACCACCTGCGCAAGGTCGTCGACTTCGCCCGCCAGCGCGGCGCGATCGTCGTGTCCGACGAGTGCTACCTGGGCCTGACCTGGGAGGCCGAGGCGTACTCGATCCTCGACCCCCGCGTCTGCGACGGCGACCACACCGGCCTGCTGGCGGTGCACTCGCTGTCGAAGACGTCGAACCTGGCCAGCTACCGGGCCGGCTTCATCACCGGTGACGCTGCGCTGGTCGCGGAGCTGCTGGAGGTGCGCAAGCACGCCGGGATGATCATGCCGTTCCCCGTGCAGGCCGCGATGACCGCGGCGCTGAACGACGACGCGCACGAGAACGAGCAGCGCGAGCGGTACCGCGCGCGCCGCGAGGTGCTGCTTCCCGCCGTGCGCGCCGCCGGGTTCACCGTCGACAACTCGGAGGCAGGCCTGTACCTGTGGGCCACCCGCGAGGAGGCGTGCCGGGACACGGTGGACTGGTTCGCGGACCGGGGCATCCTGGTCGCGCCCGGCGACTTCTACGGCCCCGGCAGCAGGCGGCACGTGCGGATCGCGCTCACCGCGACCGACGAGCGGATCGCGGCCGCCGCCGCACGGCTCACCGCCTGATCGCTGTTACCTGGCCGGGGACCCCGCCACGGCGCTAGCCTGGGGGCGGAGTTCCTCGTTGCCGGGGTACCGCCCCTGCAGCGTCCCCTCGCGGGCAGGAGGCAGCATGGACGCCGTCACTCGGGTTCCCTCGCCCAGCAACGAACCCGTGTACTCGTACGCACCGGGTAGCCGCGAGCGGTTGTTGCTCACCGCCAAGCTCACCGTGCTGGCGTCGGATCCGCTCGAGCTGCCGCACGTGATCGGCGGCGTGCACCGGCAGGGCGCGGGTGAGCGGGTGGACGTCGTTCAACCGCATCGGCATTCGGCCGTACTCGGGACGCTCACCAACGCCACCCACGAGGACGCGGACGAGGCCATCGAGGCCGCGGTCGCCGCCGCGCCCGGCTGGCGGGCCCTGTCCTTCGACGACCGGGCAGCCGTGCTGCTGCGCGCCGCGGACCTGCTCTCCGGTCCCTGGCGGGAGACGCTGGCCGCCGCCACCATGCTCGGTCAGTCCAAGTCGGTCCAGCAGGCCGAGATCGATGCGCCGTGCGAGCTGATCGACTTCTGGCGGTTCAACGTGCACTTCGCCCGGCAGATCCTGGCCGATCAGCCGGTCTCCGGTCCTGGGGTGTGGAACCGGCTCGAGTACCGGCCGCTCGAGGGATTCGTCTACGCGATCACGCCGTTCAATTTCTCCGCCATCGCGGGCAACCTGCCGACCGCGCCCGCGCTGATGGGAAACACCGTCGTCTGGAAACCGTCGACCACGCAGACCGTCGCCGCGTACTGGACGATGAAGCTGCTCGAGGAGGCGGGACTGCCGCCGGGCGTCATCAACCTCGTCACCGGCTCGGGCGCCGCGGTTTCCGATGTGGCGCTGAGCGATCCGCGCCTGGCAGGCATCCACTTCACCGGCTCGACCAGGACCTTCCAGCATCTCTGGCGGGAGGTGGGGGCCAATATCGGCTCGTACCGGGGCTACCCGCGGTTGGTCGGCGAGACCGGCGGCAAGGACTTCGTGGTCGCGCATTCCTCGGCTAATCCCGAGGCGCTGAGCACCGCACTGGTGCGCGGCGCCTTCGAGTACCAGGGCCAGAAGTGCTCCGCGGCGTCCCGCGCCTACGTCCCGAAGTCGGTGTGGCACAGGATGGGCCAGTCCTTCCTGGCCGAGGTCGATCAGCTCAGCTACGGCGACGTGACGGACCTGTCGAACTTCGGCGGTGCCCTCATCGACCGCGCGGCCTACGACAAGAACGTCGCCGCGATCGAGCGGGCGCGGGACGCCGCCGGGGTGCAGATCGCGGTCGGCGGAAAGTACGACGACAGCGAGGGATACTTCGTCCGGCCGACGGTGCTGCTCGCCGAGGACCCGAACGACGAGTCCTTCGCCACCGAGTACTTCGGACCGATCCTGTCGGTGCACGTCTACGACGACGACAGGCCCGGCGCCTTCGAGGACCTGCTCGCGGTGGTGGACTCGAGCGCCCCCTACGCGCTCACCGGATCGATCATCGCGGACGACCGGGTCGCGGTCGACAAGGCAGCCGCGGCACTGCGATTCGCGGCGGGCAACTTCTACGTCAACGACAAACCGACCGGTGCCGTGGTCGGCCAGCAACCCTTCGGTGGGGCCCGCGCTTCCGGCACCAACGACAAGGCGGGCTCGCCGATCAACCTGCTGCGCTGGACGTCCGCCCGGACCATCAAGGAGACCTTCGTCCCGCCGACGAACCACCGCTATCCGCACATGGAGCCCGAAGAGTAGCCGTGGTGGCGCAGGTGTTCGAGAACCCGCTGCGGCCCGCGATCCTGGCGGCCGCGCGATCGACGACGCTCAAGGCGGCGATCACCAGGGCGCCCGTGACCCGAACCATCGTGAAACGGTTCATCGCGGGGGAGACGAGGGCGGCGGCGCTGGCGGCCGCGCGCGCGATCCTCGACACCGGCAGGCTGATCAGCATCGACCACCTCGGCGAGGACACCACCGACGAGGCGCAGGCGGGGGCCGCCGTCGCCGAGTACCTGGCACTGCTCTCCGACCTGGTGGAGCTGCCGGAGGCGAAGGAGCCCGGTGGGACGCGCCCACTCGAGGTGTCGGTGAAGCTGTCCGCGCTGGGGCAGGCGCTGCCGGTCGACGGCCGCGAGATCGCGCTGGCGAACGCGCGGACGCTCTGCGCCGCCGCGGAGCGGAGCGGGATCTGGATCACCGTCGATGCCGAGGACCACACCACCACCGACTCGACGCTGTCCATCGTCCGCGAACTGCGGGCCGACTATCCGTGGCTGGGCGCGGTGCTGCAGTCGTACCTGCGTCGCGCCGAGGCGGACTGCCGCGACCTGGCAGGCCCGGATTCGAGGATCCGGCTGTGCAAGGGCGCCTACCGGGAACCGGACTCGGTCGCCTTCCAGAGCAAGGCGGACGTGGACGCCTCCTACCTGCGCTGCCTCCGGGTGCTGATGGAGGGTAGGGGCTACCCGATGGTGGCCTCCCACGACCCCGCGATCATCGCGGAGGCGGGCTCGATGGCGTCGGGGTCGCGGCGGGACGCGGCCGATTTCGAACACCAGATGCTCTACGGGATCAGGGACGGCGAACAGCTCCGCCTGGCCGGGCTCGGCGCCCAGATGCGGGTCTATCTGCCGTACGGCGGCCAGTGGTACGGCTATTTCATGCGCAGGCTCGCGGAGCGGCCGGCAAACCTGGGCTTCTTCGTCCGTTCGGTCTTCACGAGGGACTGAGAACCGGCTGGATCCCATGTGGCCAGAAGTCGAGAACGGGTAACCGCCCGGTGGGTGGGAACAGCTATGGAGAACGGGTTCGCGGCCAAGGAGATTGAACAGAGCTGTGACCGGTATCACTGCGGTCACCCGGGGCCGCTGAACGAGAGGACGCTTCATGACCAACGTGGAAACCGAGATCACCGATGAGGTTCGCATCATCGACCAGGGCACTCCGCCCGCTCGCTTCGCACGTGGCTGGCACTGCCTGGGTCTGGTGGAAGGCTTCCGGGACGGCAACCCGCACTCCATCGAGGCCTTCGGGACCAAGCTCGTGGTGTTCGCCGACAGCAGCGGCGACATCAAGATCCTCGACGCCTACTGCAGGCACATGGGCGGCGACCTGAGCCAGGGCACCGTCAAGGGTGACTCGATCGCCTGCCCGTTCCACGACTGGCGCTGGGGCGGCAACGGCAAGTGCACCGCCATCCCCTACGCCCGCCGGGTTCCGCCGCTGGCCCGTACCCGTACGTGGAAGACCATGGAGCAGGACGAGCTGCTGTTCGTCTGGAACGACCCCGAGGGCAACCCGGCGCCCGCGGACGTGACGATCCCGCAGATGTGCCCCGAGGGCACGGAGTGGACCGACTGGGTGTGGAAGTCGATCGTCATCGACACCAACTGCCGCGAGATCATCGACAACGTCGTCGACATGGCGCACTTCTTCTACGTGCACTACTCGTTCCCGACGTACTTCAAGAACATCTTCGAGGGACACGTCGCGATCCAGGAGTACGAGGGCGTCGGCCGCGAGGACATCACCGAGTGGGACGACCCGGACGTGCCGCAGCTGGTCTCCACCACCTCGACGGCGGCGTACCACGGCCCCTCGTTCATGATCGACGACCTGACCTACCACTACGAGCACTTCAAGGCCGAGTCGATCCTCATCAACTGCCACTACCCGGTCGGCCCGGACAAGTTCGTGCTGATGTACGGCATCAAGGTCAAGAAGACCGCCGAGGTCCCCGCGGAGATCGCCGATCAGATGGTGCAGGCGATGATCGGCTACATCGGCATCGGCTTCGAGCAGGACATCGAGATCTGGAAGAACAAGACCCGGATCGACAACCCGCTGCTCACCAACGAGGACGGACCCGTCTACCAGCTGCGTCGCTGGTACGAGCAGTTCTACGTCGACGTCGCGGACGTCAAGCCGGAGATGGTGGACCGCTTCGAGTTCGAGCTCGACACCACAAGGCCGGTCGAGGCGTGGAAGCAGGAAGTGGCCGACAACATTGCCCGCAAGGCCGACGCGGAGGCCTCGGCCTGATGGAGCCGGTCGATTGCGAACGCTGCGGCAACCGGGTGCTCGTCGAAAAGAGCAGCTGGGAGCACACCAGTGTCCAGTGGAGCACCGACCACCCCGAGGCCATCTGCGAGGAGTACCAGCAGGACCCGTCGCTGACCCAGCGCGGTGCGCGTATCGGTCGCTGTTCGGCGTTGCGCGAATCGATCCGCAAGGCCGTCCTGGACGGGCGGATCACCGTCCCGGACTGAACCCCACCGCCCCCGTCGGGCACGGCACGCACGCCGTGCCCGACGGCGGCGATCAGGTTCCGCCGCCCGGCCGTGCGTCGCCACCGCGCCGGTAGGACAGCGCATAGAGCGTGAACCCGACGACGGGCAGGATGATGTCGAACCACAGCGGCGCGCCGATGTTGCCGGACTTGGTGTTGTCCTCGGCGATCCAGAAGTACACGTGTCCCGCCGCGTCGCCGAGGTACTGGATCGCGGTGACGGTCAGCAGCGCCAGCCAGAAGTAGCCGCGGAACCAGAAGCACAGGACGCCCGTGACGCCGATCGCGAGGTCGCCCATCGCGTTCTCGAACTGGAACCCGCCGTCGCCCCTGGTGTAGCCGATCATCTCGGCGATGGCCGGGCCGTCGAACACGTGGAAGGCGGCGCCGACCACCGAGCTCAGCCCGATCGCCAGCACCAGCCACCACACGAGGTAGGTGTCGATCACCGCCGCGGGCCTGGTGTCCGTCCGGTGTCGGCGCGCCTGTATCGCGGCGACGATCAACGCCAGCGCTACGGCGATCACAGTGGTCACGGGACCTCCTCGGATTGACCGTCACAGGCGTCGATTCAATGGTTGCGGCTCGGGTGTCGTCGTGTTGCCTTTTTGGTGAACGCTCCGTGTGAGACGCTGGGCTGGTGCTGCTTCGATCGCTAGACGCCCTCGCCGTCGCCCGAGGCGACGATCTCCCCGACGCCGTCCGGATCGGCGACACCACGCTCTCGCGCAGTGACCTCCTCGGCGCTGCCGGAGCGCTCGCCAAGCGCATCGGCGGCGCCGAGCGGGTCGCAGTCCTCGCCACGCCGACCGCGTCGACGGTGATCGCGGTGGTCGGATGCCTGCTCGCGGGCGTCACGGTCGTGCCGGTGCCGCCCGACGCCGGATCAGCGGAGCTCGAGCACATGCTGCGCGATTCGGGGGCCCAGGCCTGGCTCGGGACGGCTCCTGACGGTAGCGGGTTGCCGGTCGTGCCGGTGCGCTTGCACACCCGTGACTGGCACTCTCACCCCGAACCGCCCCCGTCCTCGATCGCCTTCGTGCTGTACACCTCAGGCACCACGGGGCCGCCGAAGGGTGTGCTGCTGAGCAGGGGCGCGATCGCGGCCGGCCTCGACGCGCTCGCCGATGCCTGGAAGTGGACCGCGAACGACACTCTGGTGCACGGACTTCCGCTGTTCCACGTGCACGGCCTGATCCTGGGTCTGCTCGGCCCGCTGCGGGTCGGCAGCAGGCTGGTCCACACCGTGCGGCCAACGCCGGAGGCGTATGCGCAGGCCAACGGGTCGCTCTACTTCGGTGTGCCGACGGTGTGGTCGCGGGTGGTCGAGGACGAGGCGTCGGCCAAGGCGCTGAGCGGCGCCCGGCTGCTGGTCTCCGGCAGCGCCCCGCTCCCTGTGCCGGTGTTCGAGCGGCTCGCGGACCTGACCGGGCTGGTGCCGATCGAGCGATATGGCATGAGCGAGACCATGATCACGGTCAGCACCCGGGTCGGCGGCGAGCACCGCCCGGGTTGGGTTGGGCTGCCGGTGGCCGGCGCGGAGACCCGGCTGATCGACGAGGACGGGACCCCGGTCCCGCACGACGGCGAGAGCATCGGCGAACTGCAGGTGCGCGGTCCGATGCTGTTCGACGGGTATCTGAACCGCCCGGACGCGACCGCGGCGTCGTGGACCGAAGACGGCTGGTTCAAGACCGGGGACGTCGCGGTGATCGACGAGCACGGATTCCATCGGATCGTGGGCCGCGAATCGACCGACCTGATCAAGTCCGGTGGGTACCGGATCGGGGCAGGCGAGGTGGAGGCCTCGCTGCTGGGCCACCCGGCGGTCCGCGAGGTCGCGGTGGTCGGGGTGCCGGACGACGATCTCGGTCAGCGGCTGGTCGCCTACGTTGTCGGCGAGGTGACCTCGCCCGAGGACCTGATCGAGCACGTGGTCGCGGAGCTGTCCGCGCACAAGCGGCCCCGCGAGATCCGGGTGGTGGACTCGTTGCCGCGCAACGCACTCGGCAAGGTGCAGAAAAAGCAGCTCGGCTGACCTCCACGGGCCCTAGGCCAACGCGCCAGCACCGCCGAGCGTGACGAATTCGCGGCCGTGTGCCCGCAGCGCGGGCAGGGCCGCGGCCAGACCCTCGGCGGTGGCGCCCTGCGGGCGGTTGAGGTGCGCGATCACGATCGAGCCGGGTGCCGCCGAGGTCAGCGTGTCCTGGACCTTCGCGGCGGGCATGCTCGCGCCGGAGTCGCCGTTCACCGTGAAACCGACGACCTCCTCGCCGAGATCCCGGACGATGGCGGCCGCGACCTCGTCGCAGTGCGCGGTGCCCGGTCGGAACCAGCGCGGCGCCACGCCCGTGATCTCCTGCAGCCGTTGGTGATTGACCAGTACCTCGTCGATGACCTCCGCGACGGAACGGGTGCCCGCGATCCCGTACGCCGATCGTCCGGTCACCGAGAGCGGCAGGTGCTGCGTCCCGTGGTTGCCGAGCTCGAACAACGGGTTGTCGGCCAGGCGCACGGCGAGCGTCGGGTTGGCGTCGATCCAGCGGCCGTTGAGGAACAGAGTGGCCGGCAGCCTTTCCCGTTCCAGCAGGCCCAGCAGATCGGCGTCCACCGCGGCACCCCCTTGGCCGCCGCACGCGTCGAAGGTGAGGGCGAGCCGGTGGTCGGGCAGCGCGAGCCTGGTCCTGATCCCGGTGACGGCCAGACCCCATTCACGAGGGACCGCGCCGGCGTACCTGGCCTGCACCGTCGCCACGGCGGGCCGGACCGGGCTCAACAACGGGGATTCGGCGAGGCTCTCGGATCGCCCGATCCGGAGCGGCCCGGAACTGGCGACGGTGGGCCCGCCGACGGCGGCGTGGTGCGCGGCGACCGTGACGCCACCGGCGAGGCCGAGCAGCAGGGACCGGCGGGTGAGGGGCGCGCGCACGGCGTCACGCTATGGCACCCGGGTCGATCTCGCGCGTCGAGCGAACCGTGGGCGGAGACGGGCTCCTTTTGGGCCCGACGGGACTAACCTCGATAACCATGACCATGCCAGCCGAGAACACCCGTATCGTGCTCGCGTCACGCCCCGTCGGCGAACCCCAGCCATCCGATTTCCGGCTCGAGACCGTCCCGGTCCCGGTTCCCGGTGACGGGCAGCTGCTGCTCAAGACCCTCTACCTCTCCCTCGACCCGTACATGCGGGGCCGGATGAGCGCGGCGAAGTCGTACGCCGATCCGGTCGAGCTCGGCGACGTGATGGTCGGCGGCACCGTGTGCGAGGTGATCGACTCGAAGGACCCCGCCTTTCACGCGGGGGATGTGGTGCTGTCCTTCTCGGGCTGGCAGACGCACTCCGTGATCGACGCGCACCACGTGCGCAAGCTCGACCCTGAGGCCGCACCGGTGCAGAGCTGGTTGGGTGTGCTGGGGATGCCCGGCTTCACGGGGTACGCCGGGCTGCTACGCATCGGCGATCCGAAGCCGGGGGAGACGGTGGTCGTCGCCGCCGCGACGGGGCCGGTCGGATCGGCGGTCGGGCAGATCGCGAAGATCAAGGGTGCCAGGGCGGTCGGCATCGCGGGCGGTCCCGAGAAGGTCGCCTACCTGCGCGAGATCGGGTTCGACGCCGCGATCGACCACCGCGCACCGGATTTCGCCGAGCAACTCGCCGCGGCCTGCCCCGACGGCATCGACGTGTACTTCGAGAATGTCGGCGGTGCGGTGTGGGCCGCGGTGTGCCCGCTGCTGAACGACTTCGCCCGGGTTCCGGTGTGCGGGCTGGTGTCGCACTACAACGAGACCGCGGCCCCCGCCGGCCCCGACCGGCTGCCGGGCTTCATGAACGACGTGCTGAAGAAGAGCCTGACGATCCGCGGCTTCATCCAGAGCGAGTTCGTCAAGAGCGACTTCAAGCACTTCGTCGGCGACATGTCCGGCTGGATGCATGCCGGCCGCATCGCCTATCGCGAGGACATCGTCGAGGGTCTGGAGAACGCGCCCGCCGCCTTCAACGGGATGCTGGCCGGGCGCAACTTCGGCAAGCTGATCATCAAGGTCGCGTAGATGGGCGGGTGACAGAGTTGGGTGAACGGCCGCAGGAGAAGGTCGGTCCGCTCGAACTGGTCGCGTTCCTGTGCGAGCTGGCGATGCTCGTTCTGCTCGTCCTGGCCGGGATCGCGATGATGGATTCACTGCTCGGTCGGGTGCTGGTGGCGATCGCGCTGCCCGCCGCCGCGGCGGGGATCTGGTCGGTGTGGATGGCGCCGACGTCCCGCAGGAGGCTCCCCAATCCGTCCCGGCTGTACGCGCAGGTCGCGCTGTTCGCGGTGGTCGGGCTGATCGTCGGGTCGGCCCTCGGCTGGCTCGTCGGCGCGGCCTTTTTCGTGGTGTCCGCGGTCGTGTTCGCGGAGCGGTGGAGGCGGGAGTTGCGTACGACGTAGCGGCCCGCAGCTGTGGTTCCCCGGCGTGGTGTGGCTCCCACTCGGTGTCCCGGAACACGGGTTCGTGTTCTCACGCCGCAACCCCGCCAAGGGTGAACATTCCGACCTCCTCAGGGTGCCCCCTTCGGCACCCCAGGGCGCCTACTGAAAAATGTTGGTGCAGATGACGATTGATGGGCAAACCAATCCCAAGCCATTGGAGACCCAGATGTCCAGCTCTAAGATCCGCACCGCAATCGCGGTCGCCGCCGCCAGTTTCGCCGTTGCCGCGGCCGCCGCCGGTCCGGCCTACGCCGTCACGGCCGCAAGCGCCGTCAAGCCCGCCGAACCCGTTCCGGGCCCCACGGCTCCGAATCCCTGCCCGCCGCCTGTCGTCGCCGCGTCCTACGTCGCCGCGCCGGCAGGAGGCGGCACCGGACCCACCGTTCCCAAGCCCTGCCCGGGCCGACCCGGTGGTGGCACCGGCGGCGGTGGCGGCACCGGTGGGGGAACGGGCGGTGGCACCGGCGGCGGCGGTGGCCCCAAGTAGGGCCCCGGACATCAGCTGCCCGCCGTCACCTCGACGGCGGGCAGCTGCGCGTGGATCCATCCCGGACGTCATCCGGCGTGACCGCAGGTCTTGACCTGAACCGCGGTTGAGGTCATAGCGTCGCGGGTGCATCGCACCGACGACGGGAGCCCCCATGACCGCGACAGCGTCCGCCCTGACACCCGCTCAGATCGAGTACCTCGGCAGCCAGCGGCTTGGCCGTCTGGCGACGGTCGATCGTCGCGGTGCCCCGCAGAACAACCCGGTGGGATACCGGTTCAACGCCGAGCTCGGCACCATCGACATCGGCGGCCACAACCTCGGTGCCAGCAGAAAGTTCCGCAACCTCGCGGGCAACGACCGGGTGGCCTTCGTCGTCGACGACCTCGCGTCGGTCCGGCCGTGGGTGGTGCGGTGCATCGAGATCCGCGGCAGGGCAGAGGCATTGACGGACGTGGAGCCGTGGGGGAGGGGGATGTCGCCGGAGCTGATCCGTATCCACCCCGACCGGGTGATCGCGTTCGGGCTGGACTCCGACGCGGGCGCCTGACCTACTTGCTGTCCCGGAACACCGGCTCCCGCTTCTCGCGCCTGGCCAGGGTGGCCTCCTCGAAATTGTCGGTCATCAGCCGGATCATCAACTGACCCAGGCCTTCCTGGTTCATGTGCTGTGCCATCGAGGAGGCGTCCAGGCTCGACCACAGGGTGCGCTTGGTGAGCTCGACGCCGGGGCGGGAGAAGGCCGCGATCCGCGTCGCCAGGTCGAAGCACTCCTCGAGCAGGTCCTGGCCGTCGATGATGCGGGAGACGAGTCCGATCCGCTCCGCCTCCGCGGCATCGACATCCCGACCGGACAGCATGATCTCGAACGCGCGGGACGACCCGATCGCGCGTGGCAGCAGGTAGCTCAGCCCGAGTTCGCTGGCGGTCAGTCCGTTGTTGATGCCCGCCGCCCGGAAGTACGCCTCAGGGGCGGCCATCCGGATGTCGGCGGCCAGCGACAGACAGAAGCCGCCGCCGATCGCGGCGCCGTTGACCGCTGCGATCACCGGCTGGTGCATCCGGCGGATCGCCAGCACCACGTCGTCGAGGATCTCCATCGCGCGCAACGCGATCGACGGACGGGTCAGGCCGTCGATGTGCGGGGGACTGCCCGCGGACGCCTGGTCGGCGCCCGAGCAGAAGCCGTGGCCCGCGCCGGTGAGGACGACCGCGCGCACCGAGTTGTCGTTGCTGATCGCCTCGAGCGATTCCTTGAGCGGAACCATCACGTCGAACGCCATGGCGTTCATCCGCTCGGGGCGGTTGAGGGTCACCAGGGCCACGTTCTCGCGGGGCCGCTCGACGAGGACAAAACTCATGGCCGTTCTCCTGCTCGACGAAAGACGTAGGTCGCGCCGACACTACGTCGTGCCGGGCCGCGGCGGAGCGGTTTCTGGCACCAAGTGCAGGATGCGCGCCGGGGCGGTGTCCACCCCGACCCGACTCCTCCGAAAACGCGTGGTCCGATTCCCGCCAGCACCGAGTCCCGGGATTCCGCAGTCTGAATCAGGCATTCACCACGCCACATTCAGCAGATCTCCCGAAAGGACTCATCATGTCTTCGCGCCTGGACTCCAAGGTCTTCATCGTCACCGGTGGCACCTCCGGCATCGGCCTCGCGGTCGCCCGTCGGCTCACGGCGGAGGGCGCCGCGGTCGTACTCGGCGCCCGCCGCCGGGATGTCGGTGCGGACGCCGCCGCGAGCATCCGCGCGGCAGGCGGCACCGCGATCTTCGTGCCTGCGGACGTGTCGGTGGAAGCGGACGCGGCGGCACTGGTCGACGCCGCGGTCGCCGAGTTCGGGCGGCTGGACGGGGCATTCAACAACGCGGGCGGCGTCAACGCGTCCGGACCGGTGTCCGGGATCGACGGGGCCGACTGGGACGCCGAGCTCGCGCAGAACGTCACCAGCGTCTTCCACTGCCTCAAGCACCAGATTCCCGCGGTCCTCGAGACCCGCGGGGCCATCGTCAACAACGCGTCCAACCTGGGAGCCGTCGGGCTGCCCGAGGTCGCGCCCTATGTCGCAGCCAAGCACGCCGTCGTGGGACTGACCCGGGCCGTCGCGCTGGAGGTCGCCGAGCGGGGGGTGCGGGTCAACGCCATCACCACCGGTGGGGTCGACACGCCGCTCTCCCGCGGATCCATGGCACCCACCGACGAGGCGATGGCGCAGATCGCGGCCCTGCACCCGGTGAACCGCGTCGCCCAGCCGGACGAGATCGCCCCGTTCGTCGCGTTCCTGCTGAGCGAGGAGGCGTCGTTCGTCACCGGCGCCGCGCTCGCGATCGACGGGGGATTCACGGCGCGCTGAGTGGAACCGGAGGCGTGCGGCCGCTCAGG
>NZ_JBSGTR010000066.1:0-31591 GCF_053607505.1 Rhodococcus sp. NPDC055112 | reverse complement strand
GCGCCGACCCCGCGTACTCCGCGGGATCGGCGCCGTCGCTGTCGCCTGAGCTGTCGGGCCTGTTACAGACCGATCGACGCGGCCAGCATTGGCCACGACTTGTGCAGGTCGTCCTGCCAGTAGCCCCACGAGTGGGTGCCGTTCGGCCGGAAGTCGACGACGGCCGGGATGCCGAGCTCACCGAGCCGCTTGGACAGGTTGTTGGTGCAGATCAGGGTCGCGCCCTCGATCACGCCGCCGAGCAGCGCCTGGTTCGCCAGACCGGAGATGCCGCCGGTCTCCTCCAGGTTGTCGTGCGCTCCGGGCAGTCCATTGCCGGAGGAGATGTACAGCTGGGTCCCGCGCAGCTTCTCGGCGTTGACGACCGGGTCGTTCGCCACCCAGGCCGCGTCGTTCTTCGCGCCCCACATGTTCTCGACCTTGGCGCCGCCCCGCGACTCGACGACCATCTTGATGTAGGCCCGGCCCATGTCGGTGCTGGTCTCGGCGCAGCCACTGTAGGAGGCGACGCTCTTGTAGAGACCGGGGGCCGCGATCGCCATGTTGAGCACCGAGGTGCCGGTCATGGAGATGGCCGCCATCGAGTTCACGCCGTTGGCCTTGAACTCGGAGTCAATCAGCGGCGGCAGTTCCTTGGTCAGGAAGGTCGTCCACTTGTTCTTGCCGAGCTTCGGGTCGTCCTTCTGCCAGTCGGTGTAATAGCTGAAGGCGCCACCGACAGGGGTCACCACGTTCACGTTCTTGTCCGCGAAGAACGTCGCGACATCCGTGCGGCGCTGCCAGGTGGCCGAATCCTCGCCGCCGCCCGCGCCGTTGAGCAGGTACAGGGTCGGCCTCGGTGCGCTGCTGTCCATCGGGCGCTGAACCTTGACCGGAATGGTCTTGCCCATCGACGCCGAGTATACGTACGCGGTCACCTGACGCCCGCTGCCCTCGACCCGCTCGATCTTCGAGCCGGACTGCTCGCCCGCGGGTGCTGCGGTGGCGACTCCGCCCGCACCGACCAGGGGAAGGATCATCAGGGCCGCTGCGGCCACTGCCAGGCGTGCCTTGCGGGCGCCGGATCGACGAAGGTTGCTCATGTGTGCTGCACCTGACTGTCTAGGGCCGAGATCGGTGGGTGTTCGGTACTTCTCTACAGAACGGGGGTCCACGCGCAGGTACGCATGGACCCTCGGCTTGCCGCGGGTGATCTTACGCAGGCACCGCGCCTGCGTGGTCATCCCGCGTCGACAGTCTTACCCGGAACGTGTACGACTGTCACAGAAATTGCGAAACCGGTTCAACAGCAAGACGACGGCCGGACCCCACACGGGAGTCCGGCCGCCGGCTCGGGGGATCAGCTGAACTTGCTCAGCAGCTGGTAGAGCTCGAAGAGCGAGATGATGGTGCTGATGGAACCCATGTGATCCTCCAAGAATTCGACCTACCGCAGAAACTGCGTGTGACCCCTCGCCACAGGTAATGAAGATAGTGGACCGAGCGTCCAAAACGGTGACCTACGTTGGTCGCTCGGGTGAACAACGCGTTTCCGCAGGCACCACGCCGACGAGCGGGGCCCGGGCCACCCTGTTCGGGTGACCCGGGCCCCGCCGGGTGGAACTGGTGTGGCTGTGGACTAGAAGTCCATGCCGCCCATGCCGCCGGTCGGATCGCCAACGGGCGCTCCGGCCTTCTCCGGCTTGTCGGCGACAACGGCCTCGGTGGTGAGGAACAGAGCCGCGATCGAGGCTGCGTTCTGCAGCGCCGAGCGGGTGACCTTGACCGGGTCGTTGATGCCGGCTTCGAGCAGGTCGCCGTACTCGTTGGTCGCGGCGTTGAGGCCGTGGCCTGCGGGCAGGTTGCGAACCTTCTCCGCGACGACGCCGGGCTCGAGGCCAGCGTTGAACGCGATCTGCTTGAGCGGGGCCTCGAGGGCGACACGAACGATGTTCGCGCCGGTGGCCTCGTCGCCTTCGAGCTTCAGGTCGTCCAGCGCGGGGGCGGACTGCAGCAGGGCCACGCCACCACCGGCGACGATGCCCTCCTCGACGGCGGCCTTGGCGTTGCGCACGGCATCTTCGATGCGGTGCTTGCGCTCCTTGAGCTCGACCTCGGTCGCGGCGCCCGCCTTGATGACGGCGACGCCACCGGCCAGCTTGGCCAGGCGCTCCTGCAGCTTCTCGCGGTCGTAGTCCGAATCCGAGGACTCGATCTCGGCGCGGATCTGGTTGACGCGACCGGCGATGGCGTCGGCGTCGCCTGCACCCTCGACGATGGTGGTCTCGTCCTTGCTGACGACGACCTTGCGGGCGCGGCCGAGCAGCTCGAGTCCGGCGGTCTCCAGGGAGAGGCCGACCTCTTCGCTGATGACCTCGCCACCGGTGAGGATGGCGATGTCGGCGAGCTGCGCCTTGCGACGGTCACCGAAGCCGGGGGCCTTGACGGCGACCGACTTGAAGGTGCCACGGATCTTGTTGACCACCAGGGTGGACAGGGCCTCGCCCTCGACGTCCTCGGCGATGATGACCAGCGGCTTGCCGGACTGGATGACCTTCTCCAGCAGCGGCAGCAGGTCCTTGACCGTGGAGATCTTGGAGCTCACGAGCAGGATGTAGGCGTCCTCGAGGACCGCTTCCTGACGCTCGGCGTCGGTCGCGAAGTACAGCGAGATGAAGCCCTTGTCGAAGCGCATGCCCTCGGTGAGCTCGAGCTGCAGGCCGAAGGTGTTGGACTCCTCGACCGTGATGACGCCTTCCTTGCCGACCTTGTCCATGGCCTCGGCGATGAGCTCACCAATGGACGAGTCGCCAGCCGAGATACCGGCGGTGGCAGCGATCTGCTCCTTGGTCTCGACCTCCTTGGCGGTGTCGAGCAGGCGGGCGGTGACGGCCTCGACGGCCTTCTCGATGCCGCGCTTGAGGCCGAGCGGGTTGGCGCCGGCCGCGACGTTGCGGAGACCCTCACGAACGAGAGCCTGGGCGAGCACGGTGGCGGTGGTGGTTCCGTCGCCGGCGACGTCGTCGGTCTTCTTGGCGACCTCCTTGACCAGCTCGGCGCCGATCTTCTCGTAGGGGTCCTCGAGCTCGATCTCCTTGGCGATGGACACACCATCGTTGGTGATCGTGGGGGCGCCCCACTTCTTCTCCAGGACGACGTTGCGACCCTTGGGTCCCAGCGTCACCTTGACTGCGTCGGCGAGGCTGTTCAGGCCACGCTCGAGGCCGCGACGGGCCTCTTCGTCGAACGCGATGATCTTGGCCATTGCGAAGTGATCCTCCGGATTGGGGTGACACACCAGGCGACCGCTCGTCGGGTCGCCTCATGACGCATTTACGCCTACGGCCAGGCTCGGCGCCCGCGACGGACGACCAGGGGTGTCGATGGGATCCCGATCTCACCGTCCCGACCTGGCACTCGCATGACGCGAGTGCCAAGTGCCTTTTTAGCACTCAGGGGTGGCGAGTGCAAGGTCGGGACGGGTCGGTCAGCGCATCGCGCAGACGGCGCCGGTGTTCAGGTTCACGGCGAAGGACAGCGGTCCGACGCACTTGACGCCGGACGCCTCCGCGGTCGCCCCCGAGCCCCAGCCAGCCACCGAGATGGTCGTGTGACCGTTCGAGGCGTTCGAGTGCGAGATGCCGCCGCCGATGGCGTACGCATGGGCGGCGCCCGCGTCGCGCGAGGAACTGAGCGCGACCCCGAAGCCGGTCGCGACGCTGTTCGCGGAACCGCCGTTGGCCACGCTCACCGCGGTGCCACTGTCCATCGCGGTCGCCCCGGCGTTCCCGAGGGTCGCGGTGGCACCGCAGCTCGCGTCACCGATGACCCGGATGTCGTTCGCCGACGGCGGCGAGGCGCAACCGACCTGCGCGGCGGACGCGATGCCGGAGCCGGCGACCGCCATGCCCCCCACGATCGCGACGCCGACCGCCAGACTCGCGCCCGCGCGGGTGATCGAAGGAATGAGGGAGTGGACGCGGGGCATGAGCTGAATCGACACAGAACTCCTCGGAAGCAGAACGAACGGATACCGACGCGACGGTACCCAAGACTCACCCGGCAACGACCGGATCGCCATATCTCGATTCGGCACCGGTTTCCCGCGGGCCGGTCGGGCGACCCCTGCGGCCTCAGTCCCGCAGCTCGGTGAGTAGTTCGGGAAGGTCCGCGACCGAGCCGAGCACATGCCCCGGGGCGGCCTCGGCCGCCTCGAGCACGGACTGGCGGAACTTGCCGGTACGCACCAGCACTCCGACGAATCCGGCGCGCTGGGCCGCCAGCACGTCGTTCTGCAGATCGTCGCCGATCATCACCGTCCGCTCGGGCCTGGTCCCCATCAGCCCGGCGGCCGCCAGGAACCCGGTCGGCGAGGGCTTGCCGACCACGGTGATGCGCGCGTTGCCCGCCGCCTCCAGCCCGGGCAGGTAGGCCCCGGTGTCGATGCGGATGCCCTCCGCGGTGGCCCAGGTCAGTCCGCCCTGCATCGCGACCACCGGCACCCCGTCGAGCATCAGCTCGACCACCCGGCTCAACGTGGCGTGGTCGAACTCGGGCCCGGCCCCGCCGAGCACCACCACCTCCGGCCGGTCGGCGTCGAACTCGATGTCCGTCATGTCCTCGGCGATGTCGCCGTGGTTGATCAGCAGGCAGCGCTCCCCCGGATGCGCCGAGCGAAGGTGCTCGGCGGTGAGCGCGGCGGCCGTGACGATCTCGTCCGCGTCCACCGCCATGCCGCAGTCGCGCAGGGCCGCCGCGATCTCGGCCCTCGTCCTGGAGGTGGTGTTGGTGAGGAAGGCGCGCGCGATGCCGCGGACGGCGGCGAGGGCATCCGCGGCACCCGCGAGCGGTCGCCAGGAGGTGACCAGTACCCCGTCGATGTCGAACAGCACGCCCTCGACCGCGGCCACGGTTCACGACCCCGGCTTCTCCGCGACCACGAAGGTCCGGACGAAGGGGAAGACGGTCCCGAACGGGCCGCGCGGATAGGCCTGCCGCAGGCGGGCCCCGTACTCGGCCTCGAAGTCGGCCGTCTCGGCGGCGGACAGCCGATCGAGGACCGGCCGCAATCCGGTCCCGCGTACCCACTCCAGCACGGGATCGGGCCCCGGCAGCAGGTGCTGGTACTCGGTCCGCCAGGCCGCGACCCGCAGGCCGGCGCCCAGCAGCAGCTCGAGATACTCAGCGGGCTCGGCCACCGGGCCGTCGTGGCGCAGCACCCCGCCCAGTCGTTCGCGCCACCGCGGCGACTCGGCGATCTCGCGCATCGACCGGTGCGAGGGCGAACCGAAGTTCGCGGGCACCTGGAAGGCGAGCCAGCCGCCGGGGTGGAGCTCGGCCGCCCACCTCGTCAGCAACTCGCGGTGCGACGGCACCCATTGCAGCAGGGCGTTGCTCACCAGCACGTCGACGCCGGCGGCGGAGAAGTCCTCCGCGCCGCCCAGCGCGAACTCGACGCGCCCCTGGCGGTGGGCGCCGACGGCCTCGGCGATCATCTCCGGCGACGAGTCGATGCCGAGCACGGCGGCGCCCGGCCACCGCTCCGCCAGCGTCGCGGTCAGCGTGCCCGGCCCACAGCCGAGGTCGACGACCCGGCGCGGGTCGACGGCCCCGATCTGCCCGACCAGATCGAAGAACGGCCGGCGTCGCTCCGCCCCGAACAGCGAGTACTGCGCCGGATCCCACTGCACCGCACCCGCGGACCGCGGCGCGGCCCCTCGCTCCGGATCGGGTCGGCCGGCGCTAATGGACGTGGTCCTGCCAGTCCGTGGGCACCCGGCCCGCCGGGCCGGGCACCGGCTGGTCGACCGGGTGGTGCCGCGGCGCGGCCAACTCGGGTCCGTCGTACATCTGCTCGGTCTGGAAGTTCCAGAACCAGTCCTCGCCCGGCTCGAAGCTCTGGATGAACGGGTGCCCGGTCGCCGCCGCGTGCGCGGTCGCGTGCTGGCCCGGCGAGGTGTCGCAGCACCCGACGTGCCCGCACTGGGCGCATCGGCGCAGGTGCACCCACCAGCCCCCGCCCGCGTCGCAGTCGGCACAACCCGGCCCACTCGGTGCGACGTCCGGATCGATCCCGGCAATCTCGGTCATCGTGATCCTCCCGTGCGTGCGACGGTTCGGTCCTGGGGTCGAGTATGCCGCGAAGTCAGCGACGCGCGCGCCCCTTGGCGGCGAGCGCATTGAGGACCGCCGCGGCCTGCTCTGCGCCGTCGACGGTGACGGTGAACCGGGAACCGTCGCCGCGCGTGATGCGCAGCGCCGCGCCGGGCCGGATGATGAGTCCGGTGCCGTCGGGGCCTACCCGGTAGCCGAACCCGCCGAACCTGTTCAGGATCCCGACCGCGGCGACGTCGGCCTCCGCGATCTCGTCGAGCGGGATGCGGGTCGGCCTGCCGGTGATCGGGGTCCGGGCCGACAGCCCGGTGGCGTCGACCGTGACGCGAACCGGCGCCAGCACCAGGGCCATCAGCGCAGCCGAGACCGCGGCGACCACCAGCACCAGGACGATCGAACTCGATCCGAAGGCGACCAGCCCGAGCACCACCCCGACGGGGACCACGCCGACCACGGCGGCCAACCAGGGCGGCATCGCGGCCGACCCGGACCAGGCGACCTTCTCGCCGTCCCCCAGCGCGATGCGCGGCGCGTCCGCGCTGGGCGCACGGTGCGCGGTGGCGGCTCCCGGCGTGGGCGACGCCGCGTACCCGACCGCGGCCGCGGCCATGCCCAGCACCGCGGGCAACGCGATCCACCAGCCACTCAGCGAGGCCTCGGCGGCGTCCGCGAGGCCGCGCTGCGGGGCGAGCAGCGTGACCGGCAGGGCAGCGACGAAGGCACTGGTGCCCGACCCCACCGCGGCACCGACCCGAGCCGACCGCAGGTCCCGCCGGGTCAGCAGGAGCAGCAGCAGGCACAGGCCCAGCGCGAACGCGAGGCCGATCAGCGGTGACCACCGCGCGGCGCCCGGCGAGCCGAACCCGTCCGCCGCACCACCCGGACCGAAATGCACGGCCACCGGGTCCGGCAGCTCCGCGGACCAGGCCCCGATCAGGGCGACCGCGCCCACCGCGACGAACGCGGGCGGCAGCACGGTTGCGGTGAGGGCCCGGATCCAGCCGACCCTGGGGAATGAGTTCGAGGCGGTCATTGCATCTCCTTCGTGACGAGTGCGGTGAGTTCGGTGGCGCCCATGCCGATCCGACGGGCCTCGGCGACCAGGTTGCGGAGCGCCTCCTGCAGCCGGCCGCGGGTGGTCGCGTCGGCCGTGACCACCGCTCCGCGCCCGCGCCGCAGTTCGATCAGGCCCTCGTCGCGCAGCAGTTGGTAACCCCGCAACACGGTGTGGACATTCAGATCGAGCGAGGCCGCCAGGTCGCGGGCAACCGGGAGTCGCTCGCCCGGTGCCGCCTCGCCGACGGCGATGGCCCTGCGCACGCTCGAGGCGACCTGTTCATAGAGCGGCTCCGCCGCGGTCTGGTCGATTCGTATCAGCACGCTTTGATTCTATTGTTCTAGTTCCAATAGAACAACTTATCCAGGCGAGAGTGCATCTACATGTGCGTCTACCGGGAGAAGACGACGGGAACTGCGCACTCGGCGCCGGCGCGGTGGGTCAGAACCGGCCGCGTTCGACGTCTTCCCTCTCGCCGTCGGTCAGCAACCGCTCGAGCTTCTCGTCCGGCCACGACTTGGGACGACCCTTCATCCGGGCCGACTCGAGAATCGGGACGGCATCGTGTCGCGCATGCTGGAGAACGACTGGGATCTTCACGACGGATCACTCCGGTGTCTGCCTGGTTCAAATGCTTCGTGGATACATTTTTCATCGTCCATCATCCCCCCGGCATTACAGCGAAATCCACCCTTGAGGGGCACCGATTGCCTTTCTCGGGCGCGCCAACGACCTGCTCGCGGGTTCCCGGCGGCGATACCCTGGAAACAGCTCCTGCACCGGAGGATCCGGAGGTGGCCCGTGCGTGATCGATCCGCCGCGCTGGCCCTCGCGCTGCTCGTCGCCGGCTGCGCGACCGCCACCGACACAACCACCCCCGAGACCTCCGACGGAACCACCTCCGCTGCACGCAGCGTGGTCGCGGCCGCCCCGCCGAACGTCGAGGTGACCGAGCTCCTGACCGGACTGAACAAGCCGTGGGACGTCGCGGTCGCGCCGGACGGCACCCTCCTCACCGGGCAGCGCGGCGGCGGCTTCGTGGCGCGGCGACCCGACGGCTCGGTCACCAGGCCTGCCGCCGACCTGTCCGACCTCTACGTCTCCGGGGAGACCGGCCTGATGGGCATCGCACTCGATCCCGGGTTCGCGAGCAACCGCCGCGTGTTCACCTGCCAGGGACACCGGACCGACGGGCCAATAGACGTCCGCCTCCTGTCATGGACGGTGGACCCGGAGTGGACAGCACTGACAAGGACGGGCGAGGTGCTCACCGGTCTGCCCAGCACGGGCGGGCGGCACGCGGGCTGCCGGATCCTCCCCGCACCCGACGGCACCCTGTTCGTCGGTACCGGCGACGCCACCATCCCCACGGCCCCCCAGGACCCGCACTCGCTGGGCGGCAAGGTGCTGCACATCGACACCGACGGATCCCCCGCGGCCGGGAACCCCGATCCGGCCAGCCCCGTCTACACCCTCGGCCACCGCAACGTGCAGGGACTCAGCTTCCGCCCCGGCAGCGGGCAGTTGTACTCGGTGGAGCAGGGCACCCACCGCGACGACGAGGTGAACGCGCTGGTGCCCGCGGGCAACTACGGCTGGCGACCCGACCTCGAACCCGGCCGGTACATCGAGGCCGTGCCGATGACCGACCCCGATCGGGTCCCCGGCGCACGCGAGGCCGTGTGGAGTTCGGGCACACCGACGCTCGCCACCGCCAGCGGGTCGTTTCTCCTCGGCCCCGGCTGGGGCGACTGGTCGGGCGCGCTCGCGGTCGGGACACAGCAGGGAGAGAAGGTCCTGCTGCTGGGCCTGACCCCGGACGGGCTCGGGGTCGAGCGCCAGACCTCCCTGCTCGACGGTCGGTACGGCCGGATCCGCACGGTCAGCGGACAGCCGGACGGAACGCTGCTCGTCACCACCGACAACGGCCGCGACGATGTCGTGCTCCGGCTGACTCCACGCCCCTGACCCCGGCCCGTGCCAAGATCGGGCCTTGACGAACGCCCGCGATCCGGCAAGATATCCGTAACGGTGCGTAGCACTAATCCTCGAGAACCGGAGAAGCCCCAGTGACGAACACCCTCGAAGCGAGCATCGAGATCGCCGCTCCCCCCGCCGCGGTGTGGGCCGTGGTCTCGGACCTCAAGCGAATGGGCGAGTGGAGCCCGCAGTGCCGGCGGATGCACGTCTTCGGCGAGGTCACCCACGGCACCAAGACGTTCAACGTCAACAAGAAGGGCCTGCTGATCTGGCCGACCACCTCGAGGGTGGTCCGCTTCGAGCCGAACAAGGCCATCGCGTGGCGCGTCGTGGACAACCACACCATCTGGACCTACGAGCTGACCGCCACCGCGAACGGCACCACCGTGACCGAGCGCCGCGAGGCACCGACCGGCACCACCAAGATCTCGTCCTTCCTCATCGACAAGCTGATGGGCGGCACCGCCGACTTCGAGGCCGACATGATCGCGGGCATGAACACCACCCTCGCCCGGATCAAGTCGACCGTCGAGTCGACGGCCGCCGCACGGGCCTGACCGTCAGCGTTCCTGCCTGAGCAGCGCCGCGACCTCGTGTTGGTCGCGGCGTTGCGCGTTCTCGAGAGCGGTCCGGCCGTCCGCGTCCTCGATCGTGGGGTCGGCGCCCGCCGCCAGCAACTGCCCGATCACGTCGAGATAGCGGGCCGACCCGTCGCCGTAGACGACCGCCTCGAGCAGCGCGGTCCAGCCCGGCTCGTTGACGTGATTCACCGGCACGCCCGCCGCGATCAGCGTCCGCACCGTCGAGACGTGCCCGTGCTCGGCGGCCGGGATCAGCGCGGTGCCGCCGTACCGGTTGGTGGCGGCCACATCCGCACCGTGCGCCAGCGTCAACGCCAGGATCTCGTCGAGACCCTCGGCGCCGGCGTACAGGAACGCCGAGTCCTCCATGTCGTCCTTCGCGTTCACGTCGGCGCCGGCCGCCACGAGCACCCGGGCCGCATTCACCGAGTTCGACTTCGCCGCGGCCACCAGCGGGGTCCGACCACCGTTCCCGCGGACCTCGAGCGCCGCGCCACCGGCCAACGCCGCGCGCACCGCGTCGGCATCGTCCACCCGGACCGCCGCGAACAGCGCCCGCTCCAGCTCCGGGGTCGAGACAAGCACGGGCTCCGGCACGGGCACGGACGCCGGCGAGGACGCGGGGACCGGGGCGGTGGGCGGCGACGCGCCCACCGCCGGGTCCTGGCCGGCACAGGCGGCGCACGCGGCCACCGCCGCGGCGAGGACGACGGCGGCGGACGCGCGCCTCATGTGGGCGTTCATCGCTACCCCAGCGATCCGGCGATGGCCTCGAGCCCAGCCGCGGCGCAGGCCTGATCGGCCATGCCGTCCGGGGCCCCGCCGACACCGATGCCCGCGATGGAGGCGTTGCCCGCCTTCACGCTGACGCCGCCCGGCAGGAACAGCGTGCCGTCGATGTCCGCGACGGTGGCGCCGTCACCCTTGGCGCGACCGGCCAGATCACTGGTGTTGGCACCGAAAGCCGCTGCCGTGTAGCCCTTCTGGCGAGCCGCCTCGACGGTGTGCTGGGCCGCGTTGTCGCCGCGCAGCATCGCCTGCACGTTGCCGTTGCGGTCGACCACCGCCACGGTGACGAAGCCGAGCCCGTCGGCCTGGCACTTCGCGAGCGCGGCCTGTGCGGCCGTGCCCGCGGCCCCCACGGTCAATCGGTTCGCGGTCGCCGTGCCCTTCGCGGCCTGGTCGCCCGGGGCCTGCGCGGCGGCCACGGCGGTGGTGGCGACCGGGGTCGCGGACGCCTCCGTCTCGTCGATCCCGCTGCCGCACGCGGCGGTGGCGAGGATCGCGGCCAGCGGGACGGTGACGGCGAGGGTCTTGGGCAGGCGGCGGGAGAGGTTCATCGGGTGAGCCTTTCGGTAGTCGAGCTGATGGATTCCAGCCTCGCCGCCGGACCCACCCGCCCACATCGGGCCGATGTCTGCCTCTCGATCAGCCATCCGGGGGCGACGAAATCATCCGAATGGCCGATCCGGCCGCCGCGCCCCCTCCGTAGGATCGAGCCGATGTCCAGTCCTGTCAGCGCCCGTGGCGACCAGATCCCGGCCGGCCGGGACTTCCGCGGACCGATCGATGTCGCGATCCACGTCTCGTTCTACGTGCTGCTGGCGACCTCGACCGCCCGGTACCTGACCTATCACGGCGTCAGTAGCCGTTTCGTCATCGTCGCGGCCCTGATCGTCGCGCTGGCCGCGCTCTACACGGTGACCGTGCTCCTGTCCCGAGGGGCAGGCGCCTGGCAGCCATGGGTGTGGCCGGTGCTGACCACCTGGGCGGTGCTGGTGTGGCTGGCGCCGAGCTTCGCGTGGTGCGCGTTCCCGATGTTCTTCCTCTGCACCCGCGCGTTCTCGAACAGGACGGCATACCTGATCGTCGCGGCGCTCGCCGTGATCACCAGCCTCGCCTTCTTCAACTTCAGCGGCCGCACCGAGTGGGCCGTGCTGATCGGCCCGCTCTGCACCGGCGCCCTCGTGGTGATCGCGTACGGCCAGATCGAACGGGACAGCCGGGAACGCGTCCGCCTGCTCGAACAGGTCGCCGAGGCGAACTCGCGGCTCGCCGAGACCGAACGCGCGGCGGGGGTGCTGTCCGAACGCGAACGGCTCGCCCGCGAGATCCACGACACCGTCACCCAGGGCCTGACCAGCAGCCTGCTGCACCTCGAGGCCGCGGACCTCGCCTGGGACCAGCCGAACTCACCCGCGCGTGAGGAGGTGCGGACCGCGACCGCGTCGCTGCGCGAGAACCTCGCCGAGACCAGGAACCTGGTGCACTACCTCGCCTCTCCCAACCTCGAGACCCAGACGCTGGACGCGGCCCTGCTCAGCGCCGCGCGGGGTCACTTCCCTGCGGCGCAGCTGCGGGTGACAGGGACACCGGTGCCACTGCCTGCCGAGGTCGGGCACGCGCTGTTGCGGATCACCCAGAGCGCGGTGTCGAACGTCGCCAGGCACGCGGACGCGCAGACTCTCGGGGTGACCCTCACCTACCTGCCCGGCGCCGTCGCCCTCGACGTGTTCGACGACGGCCGTGGGTTCGCGGCCGACGCCGTCGGCGACCATTCCCCTGCCGGCGGGTTCGGCCTCCGCGCGATGCGCCAGCGGGTGCAGGCGCTCGGCGGCACGCTCAATGTGGAGAGCGCCCCCGGCGAGGGCACCGTCGTCGCCGCCCAGATCCCCTACGGAGGCGAGCGATGACCGCGACAACGGTGATGCTGGTCGACGATCACCTGGTGGTGCGGGCCGGCCTCCGGGCCCTGCTCGACTCGCAGCCCGACATCGAGGTGATCGGCGAGGCCGATTCCGGCGAGCAGGCCGTGGACATGGCCGCGGAGCTCGCGCCGCGGCTGGTGATGATGGACCTCGCGCTCGGCGCGGGCATCGACGGTGTCGAGGCGATCCGCCGGATCCGCGCGGCCTGCCCTGCGCTGCCGGTGCTGGTGTTCACCACCTACGACACCGATGCCGACGTGGTCCGGGCCATCGATGCAGGCGCCATCGGCTACCTGCTCAAGGATTCGGCGCCGCAGGAGATCTTCGCCGCCATCCGCGGGGCGGTCGCGGGCCAGAGCGTGCTGTCGCCGCCGGTGGCATCGCGGTTGCTGCAGCAGATGCGGCGTCCCGACGAGGCGCTCACCGCGCGCGAGGCCGAACTGCTCACCCTGCTCGCCGAGGGCCTGACCAACAAGGAACTCGGCAGGCGGCTGTTCATCAGCGAGGCCACCGTCAAGACGCACCTCGCGCACATCTACGCCAAGCTCGGGGTGGACACCAGGGCGGCGGCGGTCTCGGTCGCGTTGCGCCGCGACGGGATTCGCTGACCGCCGCTGTCGGTGGCCAGGCCTACGGTCGTGCTCCCACCCGACGGAAGGCAGACGATGAGCGAAGCGGACCCGATCATGACCGGCATCATGGCCGCGCAGGAACTGGCGAACGGCGGCGACAGGGCGGGAGCCCGCGCGGCGTTCGCGACCTTGTGGGAGGGGATCGGGCCCGACGGGGACCCGCTGCACGCCGTCACGCTCGCCCACTACATGGCCGACGTGCAGGACGAGCCGGCGGACGAGCTCGACTGGGACCTGCGCGCGCTGGAGGCGGCGGACTCCCTCACCGACGAGCGCGCCCAGCGATACCACTCGTCGCTGCAGGTGGCGGGCTTCTATCCGTCGCTGCACCTGAACCTCGCCGCCGACTACGCCAAGCTCGGCGACGACGACGAGGCACGGGCCCACCTCGAGCGCGCGGAGGCGTGCGTCTCCACGCTGTCGGACGACGGTTACGGCGCGACCGTCCGCGGCGGCATCGCCCGGCTGCGGGAAAGGCTCTCCCAGGCCGGGTGAGGCAACCGGCGGCGGGTCCGTTCACCCAGCTCAGCGGCGGCCGGGTCCCCCTCCCGGGCCCGTCTCGGCTAGCCTGTGGGGTGCCCGAGCCCGGCCTCGAAGCCGCCTGGGCGCACGTTCTCGCCGGACAGCAAGACGACACAGTAAGAGGAGCCCGTGGCCCGCCGCCCCATCCCGATTGGCACCCCGCAAACCACCGGTCTCGCGCACGTCGCGGAACTGGTCCGCAACACGGTTCCGCCGCTGCACCCGGCCGGGATCCCGTTCGTCGTGGCGCCGCTGACGGTCGCGCTGCTCGGGCGCAACCGCAAGTGGGTCCGCCGCGCGGGCCTCGCGGCCGCGGGCGCCAGTGCCGCCTTCTTCCGCCACCCGCACCGGGTGCCGCCGAACCGCGCGAACGTCGTGGTCTCCCCCGCCGACGGCGAGGTCGCCCTCGTCGACACCGCCGTCCCGCCCGCCGAGCTGAACATGGGCGACGTCCCGGTCCCGCGGGTGAGCATCTTCCTCTCCGTGCTCGACGTGCATGTGCAGCGCAGCCCCGTCGCGGGCGAGGTGCTCGCCGTGGTCCACAAGCCGGGCAAGTTCCTCTCCGCCGACCTCGCCGAGGCCAGTGACGCCAACGAGCGCAACTCGATGCTGCTGCGCACCGAGGCCGGTCACGAGATCGCCGTCGTGCAGATCGCCGGACTGCTGGCCCGGCGCATCGTGTGCGATGCCAAGGTCGGCGACCGGCTCCCGATCGGCGACACCTACGGCCTGATCCGGTTCGGGTCCCGGGTGGACACCTACTTCCCCCAGGGCACCACGTTGATGGTGGAGCGGGGCCAGCGCGCCATCGGCGCCGAAACCGTCCTCGCCCAGCTCCCGTGAACACGCCGAAGCGCACCGTCGCCGCGGCGGTGACGGCCAGGAGGACGGCCGCGTCCGGGCTGTTCCTGCTGCCGAGCACCATCACGATCCTGGCGCTGTGCGGCGGCCTGTCCGCGGTCAAGTTCGCCCTCGACGGCAAGCTCGGCATCGCCCTCGCCATGATCGGTGCGGCCGCCGTGCTGGACTCGCTGGACGGCCGGATCGCCCGGCTGCTCGACGCCACCAGCAAGATCGGCGCCGAGCTCGACTCGCTGTCCGACGCCATCTCGTTCGGCGTCGCCCCTGCCCTGGTGCTGTACGTGACGCTGCTCGACGGCGGCAGCGCCGGCTGGATCATCGCGCTCGTCTACGCGGTCAGCATCGTGCTGCGGCTCGCCCGCTTCAACACCCTGCTCGACGACGACTCGGCGCCCGCATACGCGAGCGAGTTCTTCGTCGGCGTGCCCGCCCCCGCGGGCGCGCTGATCGCGTTGACGCCCCTCGCCGCCTACATCCAGTGGGGCGACGGCTGGTGGTCGTCCTTCTACGTGGTCGCCATCTGGACCATCCTGTCCGCCGCGCTGATCGTCAGCCGGGTGCCCACCCTGGCGATGAAGACCTTCGCCGTGCCGAAGCGGATGGCCGCGGCGCTGCTGGTGGTCGTCGCGCTGGTCGCGGCAGCCCTGGTCACCTACCCGTTCGTCCTGATGATCGTCCTGGTCTTCGCGTACCTCGTGCACATCCCGTTCGCGGTCCGCTCCAAGCGCTGGGTCGCCGCGCGCCCCGAGGTGTGGGACGTCAAACCGGCCGAGCGACGGGCGATCCGGCGGGCACCGACGGGCGACCGCGGCCGCGTCTCCGCCGCGCGACTCGGACTGCGCCGCCCCCGGTAGGCCGGCCGCGTCGTCGGCGTCACCAACGCCGACGACGCACCCTTTTTCATCAGATCGCACAGCCATTGCACGCCGAACCGCTGTGCGATCTCGTCAACTCGTGTGTGAACCGGTCGATACCTGCGCGGAATCCGGCAGACCTGGGCTGCGCACTAGGCTGATCCACGTGAACTCTCCGGAACTCGCGCTCACCGCCCGGTTGAACACCTCCGCCTCCGACGCCCGCCGCGGCGTGGTGCGGCTGCACCCCGAGGCGCTGGCCGCACTGGGGCTGCGCGAGTGGGACGGCATCGCCGTGATCGGCGCCAGGCGCACCGCCGCAGTTGTCGCGCTTGCGCCCGCCGCCACCCCGACCGGCACCGCGCTGCTCGACGACGTCACCCTCTCCAACGCCGGACTCAAAGAGAATGCGCGCGTGGTGCTCTCACCCGTGACCGTGTACGGCGCCAGGTCCGTCACCGTCAACGGGTCGGCCCTCGCGGCGGCGTCGATCCCCGACACCACGCTGCGGCAGGCGCTGCTCGGCAAGGTGCTCACCGTCGGCGACACGGTCTCGCTGCTCCCCCGCGACCTCGGCCCCGGCACCAGCACCGCGGGCGCGACGCAATCGCTGGCGCGCACCTTCGGTGTCGCCTGGACCTCGGAATTGCTCACCGTGACATCCGTCGAGCCCGCGGGACCGGTGAGCGTGCAACCCAATTCGGCGGTCAGCTGGGGCAGCGGTGTCGCCGTACCCGGTTCGGGCGCGGCGCCGTCCGTCGAGACGCCCACCGCACCGGCCCCCGCACCGGCACCCGCACCCGTTCCGTTGGCCGACCTGGTCGGCGTCGACGCCCAGGCCGCCAAGCTCAGCGAGTGGCTGAAGCTGGCACTGGACGAGCCGGAGTTGCTGCACACGCTCGGGGCGTCGCCGCATCTCGGCGTGCTCGTCACCGGGCCCGCCGGCGTGGGCAAGGCGACACTGGCGCGGGCGGTACTCGCCGAGCGCACCGTGGTCGCGCTGGACGGACCCGGGATCGGCGCGCTCGATTCGGCCACCAGGCTGCAGCGGGTGTCGGACGCGGTGGCCCGCCTCACCGGCGCCGCGGCAGGCGAGCCGCACGAGCGCGGCGTGCTGCTCATCACCGACATCGACGCGCTGCTGCCCGCCGAGCCGGAACCGGCCTCCACGCTGATCCTCGACGAGCTGCGGCGCGCGGTGGACACCCCGGGTTGCGCGTTCGTCGCGACCACCGCCCATCCCGATTCGCTCGACGACCGGGTCCGCGGCCAGGACCTGTGCGACCGCGAACTCACCGTTGCGCTCCCCGACGGCAGGCTGCGCAGGGCGCTGCTGGAGCAGATGCTGCGCAAGGTCCCCACCACCGACCTCAAGCTCGATGAGATCGCCGCGCGAGCACCGGGTTTCGTCGCCTCCGACCTCGCCGCCCTGGTCCGGGAGGCGGCGCTGCGTGCCGCGGCGCGCGCCAGCAGCAGCGGGGAGGACCCGAACCTGCTGCAGGAGGACCTGGTCGGCGCCCTCGACGTGATCCGCCCGCTGTCGCGTTCGGGGACCGAGGAGTTGGCGATCGGCAGCGTCACCCTCGACGACGTCGGGGACATGGTCGAGACCAAGCAGGCCCTCACCGAAGCGGTGTTGTGGCCGCTACAGCACCCGGATTCCTTTGCCCGCCTTGGAGTCGACCCGCCGCGCGGGGTGCTTCTGTACGGCCCGCCCGGGTGCGGCAAGACCTTCGTGGTCCGCGCCCTCGCCAGCTCCGGTCAGCTCAGCGTGCACGCGGTCAAGGGCGCCGAACTGATGGACAAGTGGGTGGGGGCATCGGAGAAGGCGGTCCGTGAGCTGTTCCAGCGGGCCCGCGACTCGGCCCCCTCGCTGATCTTCCTCGACGAGGTGGACGCGCTTGCCCCGCGCCGGGGGCAGAGCTCCGACTCCGGCGTCACCGACCGGGTGGTGGCCTCGCTGCTCACCGAACTGGACGGTGTCGAACCGCTGCGCGACGTGGTGGTGCTCGCCGCGACCAACCGGCCGGACCTGATCGACCCGGCGCTGCTGCGCCCCGGCCGGATCGAGCGGCTGGTCTTCGTGCCGCCGCCGGACGCCGAGGCGCGCAAGCAGATTCTGCAGACCGCAGGGAAGTCGATCCCGCTCGAGGCGGACGTCGACCTCGACGCGCTGGCCGAGGATCTCGACGGGTACTCGGCGGCGGACTGCGCGGCGCTGCTGCGGGAGGCGGCGCTTGCCGCCATGCGCCGCAGCGTGGACGCGGCGGACGTGACCGCCGCCGACGTCGCCGCGGCCAGGAAGGCGGTCCGCCCGTCCCTTGACCCCGAGCAGGTGGCACACCTCGCGGCGTACGCCGAGAATCGCTGAGGCTACCGGCCGGGTGTCCACGGGACTAGCATCCCTGAGCATGCCGAGCCGCCGCCTGTTCCGCCCGCTCGCCCGCGCCTGCACCACCCTGCTCGTGTTCGTCGGAGCCGTCGCGATCGCGGCTCCGCACGTCTCGGCCGCTCCGCCCCCGGCGTCGGCGACCACCTGGCTGTGCAGGCCAGGTCAGGCCGACGACCCGTGCGGCGGTAGGTCCGGCGCGCCGATCGACTGCTTCTACATCTATCCCACGGTGTCGTTGCAGCAGTCCTCGAACGCGAACCTCGACCCCTCGCCCGAACTGCGCGGGGTTGCCGGGCTGCAGGCGGCGCCCTTCGGTGCGAACTGCAACGTGTGGGCTCCGGTGTATCGGCAGAGCACGCTGCGCGCGCTGTTCACCGGAACGGGGCCGGAACGCAGTGCGGCATCCCATCTCGCATACGAGGACGTCGAACACGCCTGGGACGACTACCTCGCCCACCACAACAACGGGCGTGGCGTGGTCCTCATCGGGCACTCCCAGGGCACCTTCATGCTGCGGGCACTCATCCGCAATCGCATCGACGGGAAACCCATCCAGTCACAACTGGTTTCGGCGCTCTTGATCGGGGGGAACGTCCTGGTCCGCAAGGGCGAACGGGTAGGCGGCGACTTCAGCTTCGTCCCGGCGTGCACCGGCCCGGCGCAGATCGGGTGCGTGATCGCGTACTCGGCGTACTCGAAGGCGCCGCCGCCCGACACCGCCTTCGGGCTGGCGCCCCAGTCCCCCGGCACGTCCACCCAAGCGAACCTGCCCTCCGGCCCCGAGTACGAGGTGCTGTGCACCAATCCGGGATCGCTGCGCGACAACACCAACTCCCCGATCCGCGGAATTCTCGCAGGTCGGGAGGTGGACGAATTCCGCGCCCAATGCACAGGAGGGGACGGGCCGCATGTGCTCATGGTCGACGGCCCTGGCGCCGGCCTATTGCCCGCGATTCCGCGAGAGAACTGGGGACTGCACCAAATAGACATCAACCTCGCGCAGCGGGACCTGGTCGACCTCGTCGGCGCCCAGAGTGCCGTCTATACGCACTGAGGCGCTGCGCGTCGCGGTGCACTCACGGTGGTCCGCGTGAATACTCGAGTGACCGGCGAGCGACACCGACCATGAAGAGAGCGAATGCACCCATGGAGAATCCGTCTCAGCTGATAGATGCGAGGATCGAAGAGCTCGGTGACTGGCGGGGCGAAATGCTCGCTCACATCCGAGCTCTCATCAAGAAGGCCGACCCGGATGTGGTCGAGGAATGGAAGTGGCGAGGAGTTCCTGTCTGGTACCACGCCGGAATGATCTGCACCGGTGAGACGTACAAGGAGATCGTCAAGGTCACCTTCGCCAAGGGAGCCTCACTGGACGACCCGTCGGGCCTGTTCAACACCGGCCTCGACGGCAACACGAGGCGGGCCATCGACATCCACGAAGGCGACACGATCGACGACAAGGCGTTCATGGAGCTCATTCACGAAGCCGTGGCACTGAACACGGCCTAGGTCCGCGAACACCGGGCGTCGGACAGGTACTCACGTACCTGTGCGACGCCCGGGATCGCTGCGTGTCAGACCCAGCGGGCGAGGAGCTGGTTGGCACGCACCGCCAGCGCGGCCTGCAGCAGCGGACCGAAGCTGACCCGGCCGACCCCGAGGTCGGCGTAGCTCGCCTTCTCACCGCGCACCGGATCGGCGATCGCGTTGACCGGCAACGGCAGCTCCGAGGTCAGCCGCTGGTACACCTCGTCGCTGTGGAACCCGACCGGGTACAGCGAGTCGGCACCCGCCTCCGCGGCCAGCTTCAGCCGGGCGATCGCGCGCTCGACGCGATCGGACTCGTCGCCGACCTGCTTGATGAACAGGTCGGTGCGGGCGTTCACGACGATGTGCACCCCGGCGGCGTCCGCCGCCCGTCGCAGCCCACCCACGAAGTCCGCGTGTTCCTGCGCCTCGCGCAGCCTGCCGCCCTCGCTGTGCACGGTGTCCTCGATGTTGAGCCCGACGGCGCCCACCTCGATCAGCCCGCCGATCAACCGTTCGGGGGTCTGCCCGTAGCCGGACTCGATGTCGACCGAGACCGGGACGTCGACGGCGGCGGTGATCTGCGCGACGCGGGTCAGCAACTCCTCGAAAGTCATGCCCTCGTTGTCGGGCTTGCCAACAGAGTCCGCCACCGGGTGGCTTCCCACCGTCAACGCCGCAAACCCGCCCTGCGCGGCCAGATTTGCCGACCAGGCGTCCCACACCGTCGGCAGGATCACCGGATTGCCGGGCTGATGCAGCTGCAGCAGGGCGGTCGCCTTGTCGCTGATCGAAGTCATGCGCGCTCCTCGCGTCGTAGTCGGTAGTCATGATCCTGGCATGCACAGGCCGCTATCGCCCGGTTGCCGCCGCGGCGGGGCGCGGTCGGTTAGCGTCGGCAAATGCCTGTCGAACCCCGCGAAGTCCTCTCGGCGCTGTCCGCCCTGTTCGGCGGGGCGCTGGCCGCGTTCGTGCTGACCAATCCCCCTGGCGGCGGCTGGGCGATCTACACGTCCGAACGCGAGCTGAGCCGCTGGCTCTCCAGCCAGCCGACCGGGATCGCGGTGGGAGCCGTCGTCGCGGTGCTCGCATACGCCGTGCTGCAGCGCAACGGATCCCGGCGGATCGCCTGGATCGCCATGGCCGGGGCAGCTGCCGTGATCCTCGGCGCGCGGATCGCCGCTCCTGGGATCGGCGGAATCGACGCACTGATCGCCCTGCACTACCTCAAAACGGTGGCCGCGGGCGTGATCCTGGGCGCTGCGGTCGCGACGGTATGGGGGCGGCGGGCCGGCCAGCTCGCGCTGACCCTCGGCGTGCTGGCCACGTTCCTCACTGCCCGCGCCTTCGAGCAGGTGTTCCCGGCGCAGACCACGTCGTCGATCGGCGAACCGTCCTGGTGGCTGCTCGGACCGACGCTCGTGCTGGCGGTGGCGGCCGCGGCAGTCGCCGACGGCTCCACCCGGATCCAGCGCGCGACCGGGCGCGACCTGCGCCTCGCGCTCGCGGCCGCGGCGTCGATCGCGCTGGCCAACCGGGCGCTGCTGTTCTGGATCGATCGGCAGGACTACACGTCGCGGGTCGGCTCGTGGGTCGTCATCGGGATCTCCATGGCGGCGGTCGTGGCACTCACCTGGTTCGTCGCGCGGACGATCGAGGTCGCCGACGGCCGATTCCTATTGGCCGCAACGGGTGTCGCGGCGGCCTCGATGCCGGTGCTGGTTGATCTCGGTGGGCCGTTCCCCGGTATCGAGCACTGGCAGGCGATGCTCGTGGGTGCGGTCGCGGTCGCGCTGGGCCTGCGCCTGTCGATGACGTGGCGGTCGACGATCGGCGGGCTGTTCGTGGTGGCCCTGATCCCGCTGGTCGGCGCGATCTGGCCGGATCTCGGTCAGGACGGCCCGATGCTGCTGGTGCGGCTGGCCGTGCTCGGAGTCGGTGCGGGACTGGCGTTCGGGTCGTCGCAGCCCGGCACCGCGGCCATCGCCGCGGTGGGGCTGGGGATCCCGTTCGTGTCCATGGTCTTTCACGCGGCGGCGACGGTCTTCACCGGCACGGTCGCGTACGGCGGTTCGTTTGACGGTGCGTATGCACCGCTCACCAGCGATCCCATGAACGAGCCGTTCGAGGCCATGCTGGGGATCAGGCGCGAGCCGACGTTCACCGGCGCCGGCTTCGTCGACATCTTTGACATCCCTGCCTACGACGACCGGGTCGCGGGCATCGCCCTGCTGATCGCGGTGCTGGCCTGCGCGATCGGCGTGCGCGCACTGGCACGGCCGACGGCCGCTCCCGAGCAGGCGGCGGAGTGATCGCGGACCGCAGGTGGACGGCGGTTCTCGATACGGCCGCCGCGTTCCTCGTCGCCGCGACCGGCGGGTGGGCCCTGGCTGCGCCCGTGGCCGAGCAGATCGGCATCGCCGGGACCGAGAGTGAGCTCCGTCAACTGATGACCAGTCGGCCCCTCGCCGCCGCCGTCGGCCTGGTGCTGGCTGTCACCGTCGCGGGGGTGTTGGCGCGACGGGGCTCCCGCGCCACCGCCTACCTGGTGGCGGGTTCCGGACTCGCGGTGCTGTGCCTGGGTGCGCTCGTGAATACCCATGCGCACCAACTAGAGTGGCTGATCAGCCTGAACTTCCTGGCCGGAATCGGGGCAGGCCTGGCGATGGGCGGCGCGGCCGCGGTCGCGGTCGATCGGTACGTGGCGGCCGCGCTCGCCGCGGGGGCCTTCGCGTCCTTCCTGCTGGCCGACCTCACCGCGAATCCGATCCCGTATGGCGAGAGCTCCGACTATCAGGGCTGGACCGCGTACAGCCTCCCCGCCACCGAGGGCACCATGGTCACCGCCCCTCCGTGGTGGCTGCTGCTGCCCGCGCTCGGGCTCTGCGTGGCGGGCGCCGTTCTCGCGAGGGGTTCCGCGACGGCGCCGGCGGAATCGTCGCGGCGTCCTCTGTACGCGGTCGCGATCGTCGTCGTCGCCGGGCTGGCGAGCAACGCCGTTCTCGCCGAGCACCGCGGCGACTGGTCCGTCGCGGCGCCGGTGCTCGCGCTGCTGCTGGTCGGGATCGTCATCGCAGCGTTCCTGCTCGACGGCCGCGACGGGGTGTTCCTGCTGACGGCCACCGCGGTACTCGCCGCGGCCGCGCCCGTCGTCGTGGGGGTCGCCGGCGAGTGGACCGGGATCGCGATCATGGCAGCGCTGCTCGTCGCGGGCGCCGCCGTCGGAAGTCGCTGGGCGAAGCCGACTCTCGGACTCGTCTTGCTGGCGGTTAACGCCGCGGCCGGGGTGGCCGGTCTCAACGATGCGTGGGCCATCGAGGGGATCCGGTACCTCGCACTGGCGCCGATCGCAGGCTACGCACTCGCCTCGGCCGTGCCGCGGCGAGCGGCATCGATCCCGGTCGGCCTGTCCGTGTTGTTCGTCCCCAGCGCGCTGACCGTGGCCGGGCAGAGCACCTCGAGTGTGCACTGGGACCAGCTGTCGGTGTTCGACGACCTACCGCGCGGAATGCTCGGATCCATGCCGCCCGACCCCTTTGCGCTCAGCCTCGCGATGACGCTGGTGATCCTCGCCTGCGCCGAGGCCGCCCACCGGCTCCGTCGGCGCGACCCGTCACCCTTGTCGTAGCGGCCGCATGCTCCCCGCCATCGGCGAGGAGCATGCGGCGCACTCACACAACCGCGATTCGCACCGACCCGGCACGGCTGGAAGCCGACACCCAGGCCGTCTTCGGGCTATCGCGGCGACCGGCTCTCACGAACCGACCTTCCCTCAGGCCTCCATCCAGCCCCTGCGCCGCATCACGAGATACAAAGTGCCGCAGAGGGTCGCCAGTGCCCCGACGAAGAGGGGCCATCCGTACAGCCACTTGGTTTCCGGCATGCCGCCGAAGTCGCTGAAGTTCGAGGCGTAGATCCCGCCGAGCGCGATGGGCACGATGCCCACCGCGAGCCACCCGGAGACCACCCGCTGGCGCCTGGTCTCCTTGACCAGGCCCACCGACTTGTGGTGTAGCTCCGCGAGCCCCGCCCGGTACTCACGGACACCCACGAGAAAGGCCCGCAGTTCCTCGGTCGTGCACCGTTCCAGGTCGCGGGTGCTCAGCCCGCGCAGACTGGCGGGGATGTGCTGATTCGTCATGCGCTTCCTCCCTTCCGTGCTTTCTCTGCTCGCCTACCGGCTCACAGCCAGCCCTTGCGGCGCATCCCGAGATAGGTGGCCAGCGCGCTGGACGCCAGCACGCAGAGGAAAATCGGCCAGCCGTAGTAGAACTGGAGCTCCGGCATGTGCTCGAAGTTCGAGCCGTACAGCGACCCGAGTGCACCGGGCACCACCGCGACCGCCGTCCACGCGGTCACCCGGCGGGTCTGCTCGGTGACCTTCAGCTGGTCGTGGGTGATCTCACAGATCTCTTCCATCTCTCTGTTGAGTCCGCGCAGTTCAGCGGTGACATCGCGCAGCAGCCCCACGTTCTGGGCGCTCGGCGCCATCGGGTCGGCGGTCGTCTGCGCGTAGTCGTTGGTCGGCGTCGTGCTGCTCATAAAGAGTCCTTCTTTTCGCGGCATCCCGAAGGGCTACGCGGTGCGCGGCAGGGCGGCGCACGGGCGCCCCCGGTGCATGCCTCGATGGGAACGTATTCGCTGGAGGTCGGGCGGTACGGCACGCGTCGAGGCCGCACGGCCCGGCGGTCGAGGGTGAGCGAGAGCCCAGGCACGACCGCATGGCTGTGTTGAGAGCGTGGTCTAGAGAAAAGAGGGCGCGAGCGCCGCGTAACCGATCGGCGAGGCACATGGGTCCGCAGGACGGGCCCCGCACTCGGTCGACATGCCGCAGTGCATCCGACGGTGCCGTCAAGCGGCACCGGCGCGTTACTACCGGGCGTCGAGCGGGATCGGTGACGTGTGCGCCACGGGTCTCGGACCAGGCACGCCTACCACCTCCCGCATGTCGAGAGCGCGGGCTCGTCCCCGCGCCTCAGACACGGTAAACGAAGAGCAAAGTAATGGCAAAATCAGCCGCGGGCGGTCTTGGCCGTCTCGACCTGCTCGTCGGTCAGTGGCGCCAGAGGCAGCGGCGCCCGCTCAGTCCCGTCGGCGCGCATCCCGTCGAGCACCAGCGCGAGGTAGCGACGCCAGGTCTCGGGCGAGACCGGCCGGCTGAAGTCGATGACCGCGTCGAGCATGCAGCTGACCGCGAACAGGTCGTTGACCTGAATCTCGGGGCGCAGCGCACCCGATTCCTTCGCTCGGTCGACGAGCTGCTGGATCGCCGGTGTGATCCGCTGCCGCGCGCACGCGACCTGCTCACGGCCCTCGTCGTTGGTGAAGAAGACATCGCCGAGGCCCCTGCTCAGCGACATCCACTCGCTGGTCAGCCGGATGAAGTCGACCAGCGCGGCCCAGGGGTCCTCGCGACGCAGTGCCGCCTCGGCCGCCTCGGCGATCTGGTCCATGCTCTGCTCGAAGACACCGTCGACCAGTTCCTGCTTGCAGGTGAAGCGTCGATAGACGGTGCCGACACCGACCTTGGCGTGCCTCGCGACGTCGTCGAGCGTGATGTCGATGCCGCGGCTCGCGAACAGCTCCATCGCGGCGTCGAGGATCTTGCGTCGGTTGCGTTCGGCGTCGGCGCGCAATGGTCGTGCTGCTGGGGCGGTACTCACAATCGTCGATTCTGCCATTCCGAACTCTGCCATCAGGGGATTTGTCGTAGCCGCGAAACTAAGTGGAGACAACTCCTCCGCTTAGTGCTACCGTTCCCTAAGTGGAGATTACTCCTCCACTTCAACCTCCACCACATTCACGAGGCGAGGCTCGCTCATGACCACGACCACGACCGACCGCCCGCTGACCGGGCCGGGAGACACGACACGGGAGCACCGACTGCGCTGGCTGATTCTGGCCGTCATCGGCCTGGCCCAGCTGATGGTCGTGCTCGACGCGACCATCGTGAACATCGCGCTGCCCGCGGCGCAGCAGGATCTCGGCTTCTCCGACGCGGACCGGCAGTGGGTCGTCACGTCCTACGCGCTGGCGTTCGGCAGCCTGCTGCTGCTCGGCGGCCGACTCAGCGACCTGTTCGGGCGCAGGAACACCTTCGTCATCGGCCTCGTCGGCTTCGCGGGCATGTCCGCGCTCGGCGGCGCGGCGCTGAACTTCCCGATGCTGGTGGCCGCGCGCGCCGGTCAGGGCGTCTTCGCGGCCCTGCTCGCGCCCGCTGCGCTGTCACTGCTGGCCACCACCTTCACCAAGCCGGACGAGCGGGCCAAGGCGTTCGGCGTCTTCGGCGCGGTCGCGGGGGCAGGCGGTGCGGTCGGGCTGCTGCTCGGTGGGATCCTCACCGAGTGGACGTCGTGGCGCTGGAGCCTGTACGTCAACCTCGTGTTCGCGGCCGTGGCGCTGGTCGGCGCGGTCCTCATGATCGCCCCACATCGGTCGGAGCACCGGCCCAAGCTCGACATCCCTGGCACCATCACGGTCTCCGCCGCCCTCTTCGGCATCGTCTACGGGTTCTCGCATGCCGAGTCCCACGGCTGGTCCGACCCGATGACGATCACCTGGCTGGTCGCGGGCGCCCTCCTGCTCGCGGCGTTCGTGGTCATCGAGACTCGCGTCGCCCACCCGCTGCTCCCGCTCCGGATCGTCCTCGACCGCACCCGCGGCGGGTCGTACCTGGCGATGTTCATCACCGGCTCCGGCATGTTCGCGGTGTTCCTGTTCCTCACCTTCTACCTGCAGACGGTGCTGCAGTACACGCCGATCGTCACCGGCGTTGCCTTCCTGCCGATGGTCGCAGGCATGGTGGTCTCCGCGACCACCTCGACCGCCGTGCTGCTGCCGAGGGTCGGACCGCGGGTGCTGATGACCACCGGCCTGGTCGTCGCCGCCGTCGGGCTGGCGGTGCTCGCCCAGATCGAGGTCGACAGCTCTTACGTGACGATCATCCTGCCCGGGCTGGTGCTGCTCGGCCTCGGTATGGGCATGGTGTTCGCGCCCGGCATGCAGGGCGCCATCACGGGCGTCGACCCCGACGACGCCGGCGTCGCCTCCGCGACGGTGAACACCATGCAGCAGGTCGGCGGATCGATCGGCACCGCACTGCTGAGCACCGTCGCCGCGACCGCGGCCACGAGCTTCATGAACGGGCGGGTTCCGTCGCAGGAGAACGCGGCCCTCTCCGCCGTGCAGAGCTACACGACGACCTTCTGGTGGGCCGCAGCGATATTCGTTGTCGGCGCGGCGATCTCGGCGTTCCTGCTCCCGCGCGGTCTGCTGCCCGCCCCGGCAGAGGGCGGTCAGCCGGCCATGGCGCACTGAGCCCGACGCCTGCCTCGTGACGCACGGTGACCACGCCACGCTCCCGTGGCGTGGTCACCGTGCGCCGAGCCGAACACGAATCTGCCACCTCGCCTTGACCTCGGCCATGGTCGAGGTAGCAAGATCTTTCCCATGCAACGTGCACTCGTACTCGGTCCTGGCGGTGTCGTCGGTACGGCGTGGCTGGCCGGACTGGCCGTCGGCCTTCGCCGGGCGGGCGTGGACCTGACCGAAGCCGACGTCATCATCGGCACGTCGGCGGGCGCGATCATCGCCGCGCTGCTCGCCACCGGCCAGGACCCGGACCGCCTGGCCACCCGCACCAGATCCGGGAACGGCTCCGCCGATCCCCGCAGGCTTGCCGAGGTGCTCGCCACTCTCCAGAACCCCGCACTGGAGCAGGACGAGAAGCTGCATCGGGTCGGGCGAATAGCCCTCACCGCCGACGTGCCTTCCGAGGAAACCCATCTCGACCGAACGGCCACCCTGATCGCCGCCCGCGACTGGCCCGAACAGCGCCTCCTGATCACCTCGGTCGACACGGAATCGGGCGAACCCGCGATCTGGGACCGACACGGGGGCGCCTCGCTGGTGCAGGCCGTCGCCGCCAGCTACGCGGTGCCCGGCCTCTACCCGCCCATCACGATCGACGGCCGCCGCTACATGGATGGCGCCTTCCGCGCCGGATCCGATGCGGACCTGGTGGCGGACGCGGACACGGTGGTCGTCATCGAGCCGCTGGGTCACCTCTACCCCAGCGGGGCCCCTCTCTCCATCGCCCCCGACCGAGCCACCCTGGACGCCTTCGGCCCCGATCTGCATGACATGTCGTTCTGGGAGAAGTCTTTTGAGGCCGGACTGCGGCAGGCGGTGCCGGCCGTCGACCGCATCGGTGGGCCGTGGAACGGCAACGACTGACGAACCTGATCGCGCAGGCGCCGCTATCCCTGGTACTCGGATTCGAGCACCAGGTCCCTGAGCACCCGCTGGTACTCGACGTGGGTGGGGTGCTCCTTCGACCGCCACCGCACGCCCTCCTCCGAGCGCATGTAGGCCAGGTAGTCGGGGGCACCGGGGAACCTGACGTTGTCCGCGACCACCAGGCTGCCTGGGTGCAACCACCCCTCGTCCACGATGCGGAGCAGGTCCGGCAGGTAGGCACTCTTGAGATGGTCGACGAACACGAAATCGACTGTGCCGGTGTCGATACCGTACTCATCCCGCAGCCGTGCCACGGTCTCGCCACCGTCCCCGATCGACCCGACCACCGAGGTGATGCGCTCGCCCACTCCCGCGTGCTCGAAGATCCGCCGGGCGATCGCCTCGTTCGCCGGGTTGATCTCGACGGTGCAGATCGTGGCGTCCGGGGGCATCACCCGCGCCATCCGCAATGCGCTGTACCCGCAGTACGTCCCGAGTTCGAGCAACAGCCCGGGCCTGGCACGCCGCACCGCCGCGTCCAGGATCTCGCCCTTCTCGTCGCCGACGTTCATCAGGAAACTCCTGGCGTGTGCGAAGTCGTCGATGGTGCGGATCACGTCGTCGATGTCCCCGCGACGGGCCGTCGCCGTCACGTACGCGGCCAGCGCCTCCTCCCGCCCGTCACCGACCTGCCCCTCGCCGAGCAGGCGCCTGGCGCCGAGCGCGAACCGGATCACCGACCACCGCAGAAACGGCACTGGCTTTCCCGCCAGCCGGTTGGCGATGACCGCCGCGCCGAAGAAGGCGGCGGCGAACGTAGCGAACGCTGCCGATCTCGACGTCATCTCTGCCCCTTCGCCGGCCCCTCGTTCAATCGTCGACCCCGCGGCGGCACTCGGCAACCGCGCGCCCTCACCCGTTGGCGGCCAGGAAATGGTCCATGCATCGCTCCGCGACCGCGGTGATGGTCAGCGAAGGGTTCACCAGCGCCGTGGAACCGGGGATCAGCGAGCCGTCGACGACGTACATGTTGTCGTAGCCGGCGACCCGACCCTCGTAGCTGCACGCCCGGCCCATCACCATGCCGCCGAGGCCGTGGAAGGTCGCCGCGCTGCCGAATCCGGCGAGCCGCGGATAGACCGGGATACCGTTCGCCGGGTACCCGTGCGCCACATCGGCGCGATCGTGGAACCGGCCTGCGAACCGCCGCCCGCGGGCATCGACATCGCTGTCGGCCTCGCCGTGCGGGTAGTTGAGTTCGGCGCGCCCGAGCGCGGGGTTGTAGTCGATGGAGCCCCGCTCGCTCGTGATCAGCTGGATCAGGTTGGTGCTGGTGTTGCCGCCCGCGATCTCCGGGAACGGCGCCGCCTGCCACGACATCGCGACCGTCCCGTCGGGGGTGTCGTCGTCATAGAGGGCCGCCACGCCAGGGCCCGCCTGCTTGGCGCCGTACTCGCGGCGTGTCAGGGTGCGCGAGATGAGGAAGTCGCCGTTGTTGCCGAAGCCCTTGCCCACGTGCTCGTTCAGCCTCGGCAGCGCGCCCTTCGCCTTCGCGGTCACCAGCAACGCGCTGGTGTAGAACGAGCCTGCCGCCATGAAGAGGTAGTCCGCCACCAGGCGCTTGTGCTCGAGGACGGTCCCGTACTCGTCGATGCGCTTGACTGTGATCTCGAAGCCGCTGCGCCCCTGCGTCTCCCGGATCTCGACGACCTCGTGCAGCGGCAGCACCGTGACGTTCCCGGTCGCCTCGGCCCTCGGCAGATAGTTGTGATCGACGCTGTTCTTCGCTCCGGAATTGATGCCGTACGGGCCCTCCCCGACGGTCACCGACGCGCGCCGTGTCCCGGCCAGCTCTGCGCGCACCAGGTCCCAGTCGACGCAGAAGTCGTGGAAGGAGGGCTGGCCGCCGTAGTCCGCGACGTCGGCGAGCCATGCCCGCGCGCCCTTGTAGGCGGGGTGGGCGAGCAGGTCGGCGGGCAGCGGCGAGGTGCCGAGCGACGCTCTCGCCCGCGGGTAGTACACCCGGTCCAGCTCGCCGTAGTCGATCTGCCGCGGGAAGACCTGCTCGAAGTCGCGCCGCCGCGGCTGCGGGGTGTAGGTGCCGAACACCAGCGACCCACCGCCGACGCCCGCGCCGTAGACCGAGTTGATGCCGTTGCCCGTGACCTCGTCGACGACGCCGACGTAGCGCTGGATCGGCTGCAGCTGGGTCAGCGGGTTGATGTACGGCCGGTCGTGCAGCCAGGACGCGCGGCCGTCCGGCGCGTCCAGGGTGGCGAACGTGTTGCCCGCCGGATCGATCGGCCAGCGCCTGCCGCGCTCGAGGACCGTGGTCTCGATGCCCGCCATGCCCAGCCGCAGGGCGGCCACCGCGCCGCCGAAGCCGCTGCCGACGACGATCGCGGTCTTGCCGCCCGGCGGCGCGGCCTGTGCCGCGGCGGTGTGGGTGGCGAGCGGGCCGAACGCCGCGGCGCCAAGGCCGAGCGCGGCACCGCGCAGAACGGTACGACGGGACAAGCGAGGCGAGTCCATCTTCGGAATCTAGTCCTCGAGGACGCGGGCGGGAGGGGGAATCGTCGGGCGCCCGAGCTCCGGGTCTACCCCATTCCGTTGCAGAAGCCGCTGGGATTGTGGTAACAGCCGCCCAGATTGAGCGCGAGGCCGATAGCCGAAAGGAGATCGTTGGTGATGTCGCTGGATCCGGCCGCCGCGTTGGATCCGGCCACGGAAGTGACGCCGAGGGACCCGGCGGTCGGGGTGGATTCGGCGGGGGTGGCCCCCGCAAGGCCAGATCCGGCGGCGAGGCCGCCGGCGAGCACGGCCGACGCGACGACCATGGATGCGATACGACCGATCGTGGGACCACGCATGTATCAAGCTCCGTTCAGCAGGTGATCAGATGGGGACGCGTCGCAAGCGTCGGCTTTCGCCGATCCCGAATACGCTGCGCGTCACCCTACTGCCCACAAAACGATCCGATACACGAATCCATATATACTGCGGCACTGAATGATTCGTTAAACACAATGAACAGCTCGGCGCCCGGCATCGGCGTGGACCCAAAGGGAAATCGTCAGGGGCCCGCGCCGTCCTCGAAGACGGTGTCGAGCACCCGCCTGCCCCGCGGGCTCAGCCGGTAACCGACCTCCAGGCTCTCGGTGAGGCCGAGTTCCTTGAGCCTGCGCACCCGGATCTTGAACGGCTGCCGCTCCATCGACATCGCCTCCGCCAGCTCGGTCGAGACCACCGCAGGCCGTTCGCCGATGAGGCGCAGGGTGGCCTCGGTCCAGGCCCCGTTGGCGTCCATCCGCGCCAGCCGCCGCCGCAGCTTCTCGAGTTCGGCCACCGACAGCTCGGCGTTCTCCCGCAGCGCCTGGCGTGGATCGGCGCCGCCGTAGCGCAGCGCGATCCGGAACAGGATCGGACCGTGCGCCTTCTTGTCGACGAAGGCGAGCAATCTCTCGGCCGACGGGAACCCGGCCGCCTCGGCGTCGGCGTCCGACACCTCCGTGGGCGCGATCTCCTCGACCGCATCGAACGCGATCACCCCCACCGCCGTCCGCTGGCTCGACCCCGCCCGCACCCGCGCCCGGTCCCACCGCCGGAACGCGAGCGTCACCGCGCCGGATCTGATGCCCTCGAGATGCTCGGCGGTGAAGATCACGGGTCAGTCCACCAGGCCGAGCGCCTGCAGCCGCTCGAACACCAGCCGCGAGCCGGGCGCGGTCTCCGGCATCGCCGCGTACTCGTCGACGGTGAAGTAGCGGAGCTCGGCGATCTCGCTCGTCGCGGTCGGCTCGTCGGTCAGGTCCGCGAGGAAACATGTCATGTGCAGCCGGGTCCCGGCCGGATGTCCGAAGGCCTCCGCCTCGAACACGCCGAGCGTGCTGAGCGTGCCCTCGACGACGCCCGCGTCGAGCTCCTCACGAATCTCCCTGTGCAGGGCCTCTTCCGGGGTTTCGCCCGGGTCGATCTTGCCGCCTGCCATGTAGAAGGCCGACTTGCCTGCGGAACGGGCCTGCAGCATGCGGCGGTCCCGGATGTGGGCGAGGGCGACGGTCCTGATCTCGGCCATTGCCTGAGAATAGGCGGCTTCGCCGCCCGTGAGTCCTTTTGGCCTGCGGGGCGACGCAAAGGACTCACGGG
>NZ_JBSGTR010000065.1:0-31629 GCF_053607505.1 Rhodococcus sp. NPDC055112 | reverse complement strand
GTCGCGCCCCGTTTCACACGATCAGAGTCGGGTGACCGTCAGCCCGCCGTCGTGATAGTCGGCGCGCAGGCGCTTCTTGTCGAACTTGCCGACGCTGGTCTTCGGGACCGCGTCGATCAGCGTCCAGTTCTCCGGCACCTGCCACTTGGCGACCTTGCCCGTCAGGAACTGCTGCAGCTCCGCGACGGTCGTCGTGGCGCCCTCGCGCAGCACCACCGCGACCAGGGGGCGTTCGTCCCACTTCTCGTCGGGCACGCCGATGACGGCGGCCTCGGCGACGGACGGGTGTCCCATCACGGCGTTCTCCAGGTCGACCGAGGAGATCCACTCGCCGCCGGACTTGATGATGTCCTTCGAGCGGTCCGAGAGGCTGAGGTAGCCGTCGGGCGTGATCGATCCGACGTCGCCGGTCTTGAGCCAGCCGTCGTCGAACTTGTCCGCCGCGTCGACCCCGTAGTAGGACGCGGTGATCCAGGGCCCGCGGACCTCGAGCTCGCCGACGGAGGTGCCGTCGTTGGGGAGGACGGTGCCGTCGTCGCCGACGAGTCGGGCCTGCACGGAGGCGGGGAACCGGCCCTGGGTGTAGCGGTACTTCCACATCTCGTCGCCGGTCGCGCCTGCGGGCGGACGGGCCACCGAACCCAGCGGGGACGTCTCGGTCATGCCCCAGGCGTGCAGCACCGAGACGCTGTGGTCGTCCTCGAAGGTGTGCATCAGGGCGGGCGGCACCGCGGATCCGCCGATCAGCACCTCCCGCATCGAGGAGATGTCCTGCGGATGGTGCTCGAGGTGCAGGTGTAGGCCCTGCCAGATGGTGGGCACCGCGGCGGCGAGGGTGGGCTTCTCGGCGGCGATCAGCTCGGCGAGCGGGGCGGGCTGCAGGAAGCGGTCCGGCATGATCAGCGAGGCGCCGATCATGAACGCGGCGTAGGGCAGGCCCCAGGACATGGCGTGGAACTGCGGCACCACCGCCAGTGCGCGGTCGCCCTGGGCGAGGTTCGGGCCGTCGGACATGCACACCTGCATCGAATGCAGATAGATCGAACGGTGCGAGTAGACAACACCTTTCGGGTCACCGGTGGTGCCGGAGGTGTAACACATCGCCGCGGCGCTGCGCTCGTCGACCTCCGGCCAGTCGAACTCGCCGGGCTTGCCGTCGAGCAGGCCCTCATAGGTGTGGACCTGCACCCCCTCGGGGGCCTCGAGCCCGGCGGTGGAGGTGCCGGTGACGATCACGTGCTTGACGGTGGTCAGCTGCGGCAGCTGCGGCGCCAGCAGAGGGATGAGGGACGCGTCGACGATGATCACGTGGTCTTCGGCGTGGTTGGCCACGTGCACCAGCTGCTCCGGGAACAGCCGGATGTTCAGCGTGTGCAGGACAGCGCCCATCGACGGCACCGCCAGGTACGCCTCGAGGTGCTCGGCGTTGTTCCACATGAACGTCGCCACCCGCTGGTCGCCGGTGACACCGAGGCCGCGCAGGGCGTGCGCCAGTGCCGCGCAGCGCCTGCCCACCTCGGCGTAGGAGGTCCGGCGGGGCCCCGACTCGGTCCAGGTCACCACCTCCGCCGCGCCGTGCACCGTGCTCCCGTGCCGAAGCAGTTGGGCGATCGACAGCGGGGCGTCTTGCATCGTGCTCAGCATGGGTGACTCCTGTGTGACGGCGACTGGTGACTGTGACCGTAGTCACCTCACCGTGCGGGCGCTCGTCCGCCCCATGACCGTCGCAGCGGGTCAGCTCACCTCGGTGCCGGACTCGCCCGGGAGCACCAGGAACTCGGTTCCGGCAGGCCCCATCTCGCGCAGCCGGCCGTAGTAGATGCCGGTCGCGGGGTCGTTGATGATGCCCTGGTGGATCGGCACCGCGACCCGCGGCGCGACGGCCCGCAGGTAGTCGACGGTCTCGGAGATCTTCATCCACGGCGCGACGGCCGGGATCGCCAGCACATCGACCGGCTGCTCGGGCACGAAAAGGGAATCGCCGGGGTGCAGCAGCCGCGCGGGCGCGGCCGGATCGCCGAGGAGGTAGCCGGTGTTGTCGATCACCGGGATCTCCGGGTGGATCACCGCGTGCTGCCCGCCGACCCCGGTGACCTGGACGTCGCCGATGGCAAACGAGTCGCCCGCGTGCACCGCGGTCCACCGGCCGCCGAGCTGCCCCGCCGTCTGCGGATCCGCGTACAGCGCCGCGCCCGGGTTCGCCTCGACCAGGGCGGGCAGCCGCGCCGGGTCGGCGTGGTCGGGGTGCTGGTGGGTGATGAGGATGGCGTCCAGGCCGGTGATGCCCTCGAAGCCGTGCGAGAAGTTGCCGGGATCGAACAGGACGGTTGCCCCGTCGATCTCGGCGAGCACGCAGGAGTGGCCGAAGTGGGTCAGTCGCATGGGTTCGAGTATGCGCCGGTAAACTGCCTGTTGCCCGGCGGATCATTCCCGGGCGCACCGGAGCACCTAGCGAGGAGCAGCACGTGGCCCGTGTCGTTGTCGATGTCATGCCCAAGGCCGAGATTCTCGATCCCCAAGGGCAGGCAGTTGTCGGCGCCCTGCCCCGACTCGGGTTCACCGGAGTGTCGGATGTTCGCCAGGGCAAGCGTTTCGAGCTCGAGGTCGACGACAGCGTCGACGATGCCGAGCTGGAGAAGATCGCCGAGTCACTGCTGTGCAACACGGTGATCGAGGACTGGAAGGTCACCCGAGTCCAGTGAGCGCCCGTATCGGAGTCATCACTTTCCCCGGCACCCTCGACGACGTCGACGCTGCCCGTGCGGTGAACCTGGCAGGCGGCGAGGCGGTCAGTCTCTGGCACGGCGATGCCGATCTCAAGGGCGTCGACGGGGTCATCGTGCCCGGCGGCTTCTCCTACGGCGACTACCTGCGCTGCGGCGCCATCGCCCGGTTCGCGCCGGTGATGGAAGAGGTCATCAAGGCCGCGGCAGGCGGCATGCCGGTCCTCGGCATCTGCAACGGCTTCCAGGTGCTCTGCGAGGCGGGACTGCTCCCGGGCGCCCTGACCCGCAACGAGGGCCTGCACTTCATCTGCCGGGACCAGTGGCTGAAGGTGGAGTCCACCTCGACGGCGTGGTCCTCGAGGTACGAATCGGGCGCCGAGATCCTCATCCCGCTCAAGTCCGGCGAGGGCCGGTACCAGGCGTCGGAGAAGGTGCTCGACGAGCTCGAGGGCGAGGGCCGCGTGGTCTTCCGCTACTCGGGCGACAACCCGAACGGCTCGCAGCGCGCGATCGCGGGCATCGCCTCGGCGAACGGCCGGATCGTCGGCCTGATGCCGCATCCCGAGCACGCGACCGAGTCGCTGACCGGACCCAGTGACGACGGCCTCGGCATGTTCTACTCGGCGCTGGACGCGGTCCTCACCGCCTGAGCAGAGTTCGAGTCGAATCCCGCACAAGGGCGGACCGGTCATCCGGTCCGCCTTTTTGCTACCGTCCGGCCATGATCTCGACGATCGTGTGGGGGACAGGGAACTTCGGGCGCGCGGCGATTCGCGCGGTCGACGCGCACCCTCGCCTGGAACTGGCGGCCGTGCTCGTGCACGACCCCGGCAGGTCCGGGCGCGATGCGGGCGACCTCGGTGGCCTCGGCCGGGCGCTCGGCGTGCGCTCGACCGACGACGTCGCGGCGGTCCTGGCGACCGGCCCGCGCGCGGTGGTGTACGCGGCCTCCGGTGACATCCGCTCGGCCGAGGTGGTCGCCGACATCTGCGCGGCGCTCCGGGTCGGCGCGATCGTGGTGACCCCGTCGATCTACCCGCTGTACGACCATCGCGACGATCGGCAGGAGCTGCGTGAGGAGATCCGCGACGCCATCGCGGAGGGCACCGGCTCGCTCTTCGTGACGTGTGTCGACGCCGACTGGACGAACGAGATGGTGCCGCTGCTGCTCGGCGGGCTCGGCGCGGGCGTCGACCGGATCCACTGCCAGGAGATCGTGGACTATTCCGGGTTCGACCAGCCCGGCTCGGTGCGCTACCTCGTCGGCATGGGCGAGCCGCTGGACTACCTGGCGCCGATGATCGCGCCCAGGATGCCGACGACGGTGTGGGGCGGTCAGGTGAGGCTGATGGCCCGGGCGCTCGGTGTCGAACTCGACGAGATCCGCGAGACCCTCGAACGGCGGCCGCTCGAGGCCTCGATCGAGACTTTCGCGATGGGCAAGTTCGACGCCGGTGGGCAGGGCGCGCTGCGCGTGCAGGTGCAGGGCATCGTCGGTGGTGAGCCGCGCATCGTGATCGAGCACGTCAACCGCATCGATCCGACCTGCGCGCCGGACTGGCCGAGCCCTCCTGACGGGCAGAGCGGCACGCAGCGGGTGATCGTCGAGGGCGAGGCGCAGGTCGCGATGATCGTCGTCAGCGCAGCCCCCGCCAGCGGCGACGAGGCGATGTCGGTGGGGCGGCTGGTCGGGGCCATCGACTGGCTCGCCGGACAGGCCCCTGGACTCTACGACGCGCTCGACGTCCCGCTGCGCCCGACGAGCGCACCGGAGTTGGCGGACGCCTCCGCCTGAGTCGGCCGAACGCCCACGAGAACGTGTTCCAGTTGGGTAGCGTCCCGGCCATGATCTCAACGGTGGTGTGGGGTACCGGAAATGTCGGCCGGGCGGCCATCAGGGCCGTCGATGCGCACCCGGCGCTCAAGCTCACGAACGTGATCGTGAACAACCCCGACAAGGTCGGACGCGACGCGGGCGACCTGGCCGGCCTCGGCGCCGAGCTCGGGGTCGCCGCGACCGACGACGTCGAGGCGGTGCTGGCCGCCAGCCCTGGGGCGGTGGTGTACGCGGCCTCCGGCGACATCCGGCCGGACGACGCCCTCGCGGACATCTGCCGGGCGATCCGCGCCGGGGCCGTCGTCGTCAGTCCCGCGCTGTACCCGCTCTACGACCCGACCAATGCCCCGGCGGAACTCCTGGACCCGGTGCTGGCCGCCATCGCGGAGGGTGGCGGCTCGATGTTCGCCTCGGGCGTCGACCCCGGCTGGGGCAACGACGTGCTGCCGCTGCTGCTCAGCGGGCTCGGCAGCACCGTCGACGTGATCCGCTGCCAGGAGATCTTCGACTACTCCACCTACGACCAGCCCGACTCGGTGCGCTATCTGGTCGGCATGGGCCAGCCGATGGACTACCTGCCGCCGATGATCGCGCCGACGATCCCGACCATGGTGTGGGGCGGGCAGATCCGGATGATGGCGCGGGCCCTCGGCGTCGAGCTCGAGGAGATCCGCGAGACCCTCGACCGGCGCGCGCTCGACGCCACCGTCACCACCAAGACGATGGGCGATTTCGAGGCGGGCACACAGGGCGCCGTGCGGTTCGAGGTGCAGGGCATCGTCGACGGCGAGCCCCGCATCGTCATCGAACACGTCACCCGCATCCACCCGACCTGCGCCACCGACTGGCCGATGCCGCCGGACGGCGACGGCGCCCACCGGGTGATCATCGAGGGCCGCCCGCGCATCGAGGTATCGGTCGAGTGCACCGACGAGGACGGCAGCCGGTCCGCGGGCGGAAACGCGACCGCGGTCGGGCGACTGGTGAGCGCCATCGACTGGCTGGTGGCTGCGGAACCCGGAATCTACGACGCGCTCGACATCCCGCTGCGCCCAGCAGTCGGCAAACTCGGAAAACGGTAGTCACGAAAGGACGAGCCATGCTCATCGACATTCCCGAAGACAAGGACCCGATCGGGTACGTGTGGGGCGAGATGGTCCCCGGCATCGGGATCGCGGCCTCGAAGTTCTCGCTGTCCGTGTACGAACACTCGACCATCGATCTGCGTGCGTTCGAAGCCGCGCGGCTGCGGATCGCGCAGATCAACGGCTGCATCTTCTGCCAGGACTGGCGCACCGAAAGGGACGGCAAGAAGGTGGAGGCCGGATTCGACGATGCGGTCGAGAACTGGCGCACCACAGACGTTTTCGACGAGCGCACCCGGCTGGCCGCCGAGTACGCGGAGCGGTACGCGCTCGACCACCACGGGCTGGACGACGAGTTCTGGACCCGGATGTTCGAGCACTACACCCAGACCGAGGTCGTCGAGCTCTCGATGAGCATCGGTGCCTGGCTGGCGTTCGGCCGGCTCAATCACGTGCTCGGCCTCGACAGCGTCTGCGTGTTGCCGGGGCACTGAGCTACTCGTCGATGACCAGGTCCGGGGAGTTGGCGATCGCATCGAGGAACGGACCCGCGATCAGGCCGTAGATGAGCAGCAGGAACACGGTGTGCGTCAGGCAGAACAGTGCGAAATTGCCCACCGCGGCGCGGGAGTCGAAATGCTCGCGGACCTTCGTCCACATGCGCCGCGGTGACCGCACGTCCCAGCTGTTGAGCCGCAGGTATCTGCCGAGATAGATGCCCACCGACACCAGCGCGATGATGACGACGGCGGTGCTGCGCGCGGGCACACTCGCCAACGCGGCGTTCGAATCGCCGAACAGCATGACCGTGAGCATCAGCTGAGCGGCCATCACGCCGAGGACGGTGTTGACCACACCCGACATGGCGAAGGTGAGCACCGCGATGATGTCGTACCAGAGCGGGACCGCCTCGTCCTCGCGCCGATGGCTCTGGTTGAGCTCGGTGATCAGGTAGCCGGAGTTGGGCAGCGCCAGCAGCCAGACCGCGAATCCCGCCGTGCCCACCGCTATCCCGAGAGCGCGGGAGACGAACCCGACGGTCAGCACCAGGACGATCGCGACCGCGAGGAACACCGCCAGCGGCAGCACCGACAGCATGAAGTTCTTCACCATCGGCCGATATACCGGGACCCGGTAGAGCCACGAGCGCAGGTAGATCAACAGCAGGGCGTACGCGTTGAGCCCGATCGCGAACAGCAGCAGGGTGTCGAGCGCCATGGCCGAAACCTATCGGGTTTGCCGGCCCGAAGTCGGGATCACGGCGGTGGCGCAGGCAGTGCGTCGAAGAAGTCGGCACTCGGGGTGAAGAACGCGGATCCGGTGACCGGCACCGAGAAGTCGAGCAGGCGGTCGTAGTTGCCGGGCGGATCGCCGAGGAACATGTTCGCGAGCATCCGTTCGGTGATCGCGGGCGTGCGGCAGTAGCCGATGAAGTACGTCCCCATCTCGCCGTCGCCGACGCGGCCGAACGGCATGTTCGCGCGCAGGATCTCCAGGGATCGGCCGTCCTCGTCCTTGATGGCGTTCAGCGCGACGTGCGAGTTCGCGGGCTTGACGTCGTCGGTCATCTCGATGTCCTCGAGCTTGGTGCGCCCGATCACCATCTCCTGCTCGGGGACCGGCAGCGCCTCCCATGCCGACATGTCGTGCAGGTACTTCTGCACGTGCACGTAGGAGCCGCCCGCGAAGGCAGGGTCCTCGTCGCCGACGGTGACCGCCGCGACGGCGCCTCGCCCGGACGGATTCTCGGTGCCGTCCACGAACCCGATCAGGTCGCGGTTCTCGAAGTACTGGAACCCGTGCACCTCGTCGACGACGGTGGCCGCTCCCGCGAGCCGCTTGGCGATCTGGTGTGCGAGTTCGAAGCAGGCGTCGAGGCTCATCGCCCGGATGTGGAAGAGCAGGTCGCCAGGGGTGGACGGGGCCTGGTGTTTCCCGCCGCGCAACGCAGGAAACGGGTGCAGTTCGGCGGGTCGCGGCCCGGCGAACAGTCGGTCCCATGCGTCCGAGCCGATGCTGACGATCAGTTCCAGGCCCGATCCCGGTACCCGCAGCCCGACCGCCCGGCGGAGGCCCGCGGCGTCCGCGAGCAGCGCGCGCGTGGCCTGCTCACCGCCCGCGTCGACGGTCGCGACGAGGAAGATGGCCGCAGGGGAGAGGGGGCTGGACACCGTCTGGGACTCGGGAGCCCGTGGCGGGCGGGGCGATTCGGTCATCGTGGGCTCCGGTCTGCGTGGTGATCTGGGTCATCGGCGGTATCGACCCTGCGCCCCAACGGTAATCGACGGTGGGACAGCGACGCTGTGGAGTCGTTGCGACCCGTGCGATCAGCGCCGCCCGAACGTTGTCGTGAGAATCCCACCGAAGTCGATTCCGGATGGCTCTGCCAGCCAATCGATTCCCTTCTCCATGTCATCTGCTGCCGACACGTGACCGGAAGCGCGAAGGAGCGGCTGGAATCGGTTCAGCATCGCGCCGAAGAACTGGTCTCCGGTGCCACCGTCGCCGAGGACGAACGGCGTACCGGTGAGCGTGACGTCGCGTAGCCCGAGTTCGCGCATCGCGCCTGTCGCACGCCGCCCGTATCCGATGTCCGCGCCGAGGTGTGCGCGCATCGCTGCGGCGAGACTCGTCATCGCCGCACGAACGGGTGGAAACGGAGAGGACAGGCCCTCGCTGATATCCAGACTTCCGAGACACAGCCACCCTCCTGGGGCGAGCCACCCGGCCATGCGGCGCAAGATCTCGTCGCGCGCAGGAAGGTATTCGAGGACGAGCCGCGAATGAACCAGGTCGAACTGTGCAGGCGGGAAGTCGTCGACGGTGATGTCGTGCGCTGTCGGCTTCAGATTGTGGATGTCGGTCGGCAAGAAGCGAACATCGACGTCGGTGGCGATGACGCTGCCGTCGGCCGCGCTGGAGGCGAGGCTGCGCGCGACCGATCCGGCTCCGGCGCCGACGTCGAGGCATCGCGATGTCGATCCGACCTCGAGCGATTCCAAGATGGGCAACGTCACCGGATCGGTGAACGACTCGAGCAGTCGAAGTCGTTGAAGCTCGTCAGGCATGTCATGCCCCAGAACGCTCTGAGCGTAGTTGCGCATCTTCGCCTCGTTCGCCCTTTGGGTGCAACCCTTTCGCGGTCGCACCACGACCTGAGCAGTCTCACAGATCGGCATGGGAGGCGCTGTTAAATCTGGTTTCACGTCAGGTATACGGCGCGGTGGACGCGGTCGACGACCGCGCCGAATGTCGGTGCCCGGCGGTAGCGTTCGGTCATGACACTGACACTGGGCATGATCACCTTCGACAGCGCCGAGCCGGGTCCGCTCGCCGCGTGGTGGGCGGAGCAGGTCGGCGGCCGGATCGAGCAGGAGAACGACGGCTGGTTCTACATGGTCGAGGTGCCGGGTGCCCCGCACAAGCTGGCCTTCCAGAAGGTGCCGGACCCCACGCCGGGCAAGAACCGGGTGCATCTCGACCTGATCGCGGAGGACCTCGACGCGGAGGTGGCCCGGCTGACCGCTGTCGGTGCGCAGGAGTACGAGCGGCACGACATGGACGGCTTCCGGTGGGTCACGCTCACCGACCCGGACGGGAACAGGTTCTGCGTGTCGGGCAGCCACTGACGGGGTCGACCCGGTCACTAGGATCGACTCATGCCGCAGCTCACCGACGCCACCGCAACCGGGCTCTGCTCCTTCGTCGACGCGTCGCCGTCGCCGTTTCACGTCTGTGAAACGGTCGCGGCCGAGCTGACCGCCGCTGGGTTCGTGCGGCTGAGGGAGACCCAGGGCTGGCCGTCGGCACCCGGTCGCTATTTCCTGGTGCGCGGCGGCTCGCTGGTCGCGTGGAGCACCGAGGCCAGCGGGCGGGAGGCGGCGCCGTTCCGGATCGTCGGGGGCCACACCGACAGCCCGAATCTGCGGGTCAAGCAGCACCCCGACCTCGAGGCGGCAGGCTGGCAGCTGGTCGGCCTCGAGCCCTACGGCGGCGCGTGGCTGAACTCCTGGCTGGACCGCGATCTGGGCATCTCCGGCCGGTTGAGCATCCGTGACGGAAACACGCTGCAGGAGAAGCTGATCCGGGTAGACCGGCCGATCCTGCGGGTGCCGCAGCTGGCCATCCACCTGTCGGAGGATCGCAAGGGGGTGCAGCTCGACCCGCAGCGGCACGTGAACGCGATCTGGGGTGTCGGCTCCTCGCCGCGGCGGTTCCTCGGCTTCCTGGCCGAGGAGGCAGGCGTCGATCCGGGTGCGGTGCTCGGCTGGGAACTGATGACCCACGACCTCGCGCCGAGCGCGGTGGTCGGGCTGCACGACGAGCTGGTCAGCGCGCCGCGCCTGGACAACCAGGGCACCTGCTATGCGGGCAGTCGGGCACTGCTCGCCGCGGTGGAGAATCCGGCCGAGGCGATTCCGGTGCTGGCCCTGTTCGATCACGAGGAGGTCGGCAGCATGTCCGACCGCGGTGCCTTCTCGGACCTGCTGAGCTCGGTGCTCGAGCGGATCGTGCTGGCGCGCGGCGGCGGCAGGGAGGACTTCCTGCGCGCGATGGCCGGCTCGGTGTGTGCGTCCGGGGACATGGCGCACGCCACCCACCCGAACTACCCGGACCGGCACGAGCCCGCGCACCGGATCGAGATCAACGGTGGTCCGGTGCTCAAGGTCAACCAGAACCTGCGCTACGCCACCGACGCGGCCGGGGCGGGGGCCTTCGCCCTCGCCTGCGATCAGGCGGGTGTGCCGCTGCAGCGTTACGTGCACCGCGCGGACCTGCCGTGTGGTTCCACCATCGGACCGATCACCGCGTCGCGGACCGGGCTGTCCACCGTCGACGTTGGAGCCGCGCAACTCGCGATGCACTCGGCGCGGGAGCTGATGGGCGCGGCCGACGTGACCTCGTACGCCGAGGCGCTCGCGGCCTTCCTCACGCCGGCGGACTAGACCGCACCTGGGCCAGTTTGTTTGTTGACGTTTAGTAACAATTGTCCCATCAGGCACCTCAGCAACAAATTTCCCGTGGTTGGCTGGGCCGCGCTCACTTATGAGCCACCTGCCCAGCCCCGAGAGGAACACCTCTGTGCACGCACTGAGTCGGTCGTGGTCGTCGGTCCTGTCCGCCTCGGTGGTCGCGGTTGCCCTTGCGGCATCGGCGGTCTCGCCTGCCTCGGCGGCCGAGGGCGGCCCATGCGGTCAGGGCGAATCGGGCAGTTCCGGGAGCAGCGGCGGTAGCAGCACGGGCTCGCTGGCCGGGGCGTTGCCGTGGCTCACCGGCTCGCCGGACGGCGGCGTCCCGCAGTTGACCGGCAGGACCAAGGCGATCGAGATGGTCACGGGTCCGGGCAGCCCGAACAACACCATCTCGCGCTTCAACGTCTCGGGCACCGACCTGGGCATCATGTGGGACAACGGAAACGCCCTCGGCCGCCACGACGTGCTGATGGCGTTCGGCGACACCGTCGGCGACTGCGAGGCGGACGGCGACGACTGGCGGAGCAACGTCCTGTTCCGCAGTTCCGACACCGTCCTGTCCGACGGCATGCGGATCGACAGCTCGCCACTGAACGGCCCGAACAATTCCAAGGAGATCATCCCCGGCTTCGCGATCCCCGGCGAGTACACGACCATCCCCACCGCCGGCATCGCGGTGAACGGGGTGCAGTACGTCCGGTTCATGTCGGTGCGGTCCTGGGACACCCCCGGCAACTGGACCACCAACTACTCGGCCATCGCGTACTCGACGGACAACGGCGAGAACTGGACCGCGGACCCCGCGACCGTCCGCACCAACATCGAGGGCATCGACGTCCCTGGCTTCCCTGCGGTCAGCCCCGGCAACTCGAAGTTCCAGCAGAGCGCCTTCGTCGACGGCAGGGACGGCTTCGTCTACGAGTACGGCACCGAGTCGGGCAGGCAGGGCACCGCGCTGCTCGCCCGCGTCCCTGCCGGTCAGATCCGGGACCTGAACGCCTACACGTACTGGAACGGCAGCGCATGGGTCGCCGACCTCGCGCAGGCGACGCCGGTGATCGGATCGCCGGTCAGCGAGCTCGCGGTCCAGTGGAACGACTACCTGAACAAGTGGGTGGCGATTTACACCGACGAGACCAATTCGCTCGTGATCCGGCAGGCGGATCGGCTCGAGGGCCCGTGGAGCGGCAAGCAGACCATTCTCAGCGGGGTGCTGGTGCCCGCGCTCTACGGCGGATTCATGCATCCGTGGGCCACGGGCCAGCACCTGGAGTTCGTGGCCACCACCTGGGACCGCTACAACGTCATCTACATGCGCACCGACCTGAACGGGCTGCAGATGAGGGCAACGGATCAGGCCGACCGCCCCGACCCGGCGACCACAGGAGACGCGCGGCTGCTGCGGGTGGAGTACCCGGACGAGCAGTGACGGCGCGGGTGGCCGCTACCAGTGCGGGGGCACGCTGTCCTGGCGGTTAGACTTTGCCCAGGCAGCGTGGCGCCAGCCGCGGCCGATTTGACTCCTCCAGGGAAGGGACCCGACTCCCCGTGTCTTCAGAGACGAGCACCGTGCAGGTCGACACCGTCACCAAGGCCGCAGCGACCCCGGATGTCGCCCAGCCCTTCAAGGAACTGGGACTTAAGGAAGACGAGTACGCCCGGATCAAGGAGATCCTCGGTCGGCGCCCGACCGATGCCGAGCTCGCGATGTACTCGGTGATGTGGAGCGAGCACTGCTCCTACAAGTCCTCCAAGGTGCACCTGAAGTACTTCGGCGAGACCACCACCGACGAGATGCGCTCCTCGATGCTCGCGGGCATCGGTGAGAACGCGGGCGTCGTCGACATCGGCGACGGCTGGGCGGTCACCTTCAAGGTGGAGTCGCACAACCACCCCTCCTACATCGAGCCCTACCAGGGCGCGGCGACGGGTGTCGGCGGCATCGTCCGCGACATCATGGCGATGGGCGCCCGCCCGATCGCGGTCATGGACCAGCTCCGCTTCGGCGCGGCGGACGCGCCCGACACCCGCCGGGTCGTCGACGGCGTGGTGCGCGGCATCGGCGGCTACGGCAACTCCCTCGGCCTGCCGAATGTCGGCGGCGAGACGGTCTTCGACGCCTCCTACGCGGGCAACCCGCTGGTCAACGCGCTGTGCGCGGGCGCGATGCGGGTCGAGGACCTGCACCTGGCGTTCGCCTCCGGCGCGGGCAACAAGATCATCCTGTTCGGCGCGCGCACCGGCCTCGACGGCATCGGTGGCGTTTCCGTGCTCGCCTCGGAGACCTTCGACGAGTCGTCCGGCGGCCGCCCCAAGAAGCTGCCCGCCGTGCAGGTCGGCGACCCGTTCACCGAGAAGGTACTCATCGAGTGCTGTCTCGACCTGTACAAGGCGAAGCTGGTCGTCGGCATCCAGGACCTCGGCGGCGCCGGGCTGTCCTGTGCCACCTCCGAGCTCGCGGCCGCGGGCGACGGCGGCATGCACATCGACCTGGACAAGGTGCCGACCCGCGCGACCGGCATGACCGCTGCGGAGATCCTCTCCAGCGAGTCGCAGGAGCGGATGTGTGCCGTGGTCACCCCCGAGAACGTGGACGCGTTCATGGAGGTCTGCCGCAAGTGGGACGTGCTCGCCACCGTCATCGGTGAGGTCACCGAGGGCGACCGTCTCACCATCGACTGGCACGGCGAGAACGTGGTGGACGTGCCGCCGCGCACCGTCGCACACGAGGGCCCGGTCTACGAGCGCCCCGTGCAGCGCCCCGCCACCCAGGACGCGCTCATCGCGGACACCACCGCCGCCCTCGCCCGTCCGACCACGCCGGACGAGCTGAAGACGACGCTGCTGAACATGGTGGCCTCGCCGCAGCTCTGCAGCCGCAAGTGGATCACCGAGCAGTACGACCGCTACGTGCGCGGCAACACCGTGCTCGCCGAGCAGGCCGACGCGGGCGTCATCCGGATCGACGAGGAGACCGGCCGCGGTATCGCGCTGGCCACCGACGCCTCCGGCCGCTACACCCTGCTCGACCCGTACGCCGGTGCCCAGCTCGCGCTGGCCGAGGCGTTCCGGAACGTCGCGGTCACCGGTGCGACCCCGAAGGCCGTCAGCAACTGCCTCAACTTCGGCTCGCCGGAGGACCCGGGCGTGATGTGGCAGTTCCAGCAGGCCGTGCGCGGCCTCGCGGACGGCTGTGCCGCCCTCGGCATCCCGGTCACCGGTGGCAACGTCAGCTTCTACAACCAGACCGGCTCGACGGCGATCCTGCCGACCCCGGTGGTCGCCGTGCTCGGCGTGATCGACGACGTGCACCGCCGCATCCCCACCGGACTCGGCCTGGAGCCGGGCGAGACCCTGATCCTGCTGGGCGACACCCACGACGAGCTCGACGGCTCGATCTGGGCGCAGGTCGAGCACGATCACCTCGGTGGCGTGCCGCCGAAGGTCGACCTGGCGCGCGAGCAGCTGCTCGCCGACATCCTGCTGGCGGGCTCGCGGGACGGTCTGATCACCGCGGCGCACGACCTGTCCGAGGGCGGCCTCGCCCAGGCGGTCGTCGAGGCCGCGCTGGCAGGCGAGACGGGCTGCCGGATCCTGCTCCCCGAGGGTGCGGACCCGTTCGTCACGCTGTTCTCCGAGTCGGCAGGCCGAGTCCTGGTCGCGGTGCCGCGCACCGAGGAGACCCGGTTCACCGGCATGTGCACCGCCCGCGGCCTGCCGTGGGTCCGCATCGGTGTCGTCGACGAGGGCTCGGACTCGATCGAGGTCCAGGGCCAGTTCTCGGTGAGCATGGCCGAGCTGCGCGAACTGTCGGAGGCGACGCTCCCCGAACTCTTCGGCTGAGTCCTTGACCGGGGGAGAGGTCGGGACCAAGCAGACCGGGGGAGCGGCCGGGGCCAAGCACGAGCAGTCCAGCTGGGTCGAGGTCCTCGCCTCTCCCGAGGAACTTCGGGAACGGCACCCCTTCGTGGGCTGGGCGTGGGGCCTGCTGCGGCTGGACTACACGGGTATCGCGTTTGCGGCGCTGTTCTTCTGCTGGTCGCTGACCCCGTCCCTGCTGCCGAGGGACTGGCTCTATCAGGGCCTGATCGGTGGCATCACCGCCGCCATCGGCTACGGCGTCGGAACCGCGGTCGGGTGGGCGGTCAACCGGCTGCTGTTGGGGCGGCTGCCTTGGTGGCCGCCGCCCGCCAAGGTCCAGCTGGCGCTCAAGATCGCGGTGCCGACCCTGTCGCTGCTGGTGTCGATCGGCATGCTGATCGCCGCGGCCGCCTGGCAGCGTGAGCTGGCCGCGCTGACCGACGCGGAGGGCACCACCACCACCGGATATCTTCGGACGCTGCTGCTCAGCATGGTGGTCGCGGCGCTGCTGATCTCGTTGTGGCGGGTGCTCCGGGACCTGGTCAGACTGGTCGCCCGCTACCTGAACCGGTGGCTGAAGGTGCCGCGTTCCGCCGCGGCCCCCATCGGTGTGGTGCTGGTCGCGTTCCTCAGCTACACGATGGTGACGGACGTGCTGTTCGACGCCGCGTACGCGGCGATCAACTCGGCGTTCAGCCTGCAGAACAACACCACCCGCGAGGGCGTCGAGCAGCCGACCGCCCCCGAGCGGTCCGGCAGTCCCGACTCGTACGCGAGCTGGGAGTCGCTGGGCTTCGAGGGCCGCAACTTCGTCTCGCGTGGCATGCACGCCGACGAGCTGGCGGCCGTGAACGGGAAGCCCGCGCCCGAACCGATCCGGGTGTACGCCGGGCTCGAGACGGCGCAGGACACCGATGCCCGACTGGACGTCGTGATCTCCGAGCTCGAGCGGACCGGTGCCTTCCAGCGCAGCGTCCTGGTGGTCATCCCGACCACGGGCACCGGCTGGGTCAACCCGACCGCGGCCGAGGCCATCGAGCTGGTGCACAACGGTGACAGCGCCCTCGTCGCCAGCCAGTACTCGTACCTGCCCAGCTGGATCTCGTTCCTCGCGGACCGGAACAAGGCGGCCGAGGCCGGGAGCGCGCTGATCGACCGCGTGCACGAGCGCTGGCTGCGCGAGCCCGCGGAGACAAGGCCCAAACTGCTGATCTACGGCGAGAGCCTCGGGACGCAGGCAGGCGAGGCCGCGTTCGACGGCCTCGCCGACATCCGCGAGACCGTCGACGGGGTGCTGTGGGTGGGTCCGCCGAACTCGAACACTCTGTGGAGCCAGGTGGTCGCGCGGCGGGACCCCGGCAGTCGCCAGGTCGAGCCGGAGTACTCCGACGGGCTGGTGGTGCGTTTCGCCAACGCCGCCGCCTCGATCGGGAGCCCGCCCTCCCCGTGGATGAAGCCGAGGGTGCTCTACATCCAGCACCCGTCGGACCCGGTGGTGTGGTGGAGTCCCGACCTGATCTTCAACCGCCCGGACTGGCTCTCGGAGCCGCCGGGCGCGGACCGCCTGCCGGACATGCGCTGGTTCCCGTTCGTGACGTTCTGGCAGGTCGCGGCCGACCTCGCCAACGCGGCGGGGGTGCCCGACGGTCACGGTCACAACTACGGCACCACAGTGCTCGACGGCTGGGTCGCGGTGGCCGCTCCCGACGGCTGGACCGCCGACGACACCGAACGCGTCCGCGCGGCGATCGATACCAGGGCAGGAACTCAGGGACCGGAGAAGTGAACGTGGACGGCGGGGGATCGTGACGGACCACTGGAGCAATTCGCCGACACTGCGCGGCGAGTTCGTGCTGCTGCGCCCGACGACGCCTGCCGACGTCGACGGGCTGGCGAGGGCGCACGACGATCCCGAGACGTTGCGCTTCTTTCCCTATGGGATCGAGTCGGAGCCACCGTCGGTGGCGTCGGTCGACCACGCGCTGAGGTCCGGGCGGCAGACACTCACGCAGGTGGACGCCGCGACCGGTGAGATCGTCGGTACCACCTCGATCTACAACATGAGCGAGCTCCACGGGCGGGTGACGGTGGGCTACACATGGCTCGCCTCCCGCGTGCGGGGAACGGCGATCAATGCGGAGTCGAAACTGCTTGTGCTGGAACATGTTTTCGGCACACTCGGGGCACGCCGGGTGGAGCTGAACGTCGACGACCAGAACGTGCGCTCGCGCGCCGCCGTCGCCGCGATCGGCGCAACCGAGGAGGGCGCGCTGCGTCGGCACGCCCGCAGGCGCGACGGCACGGTGCGGACCACGATCGTCTACTCGGTGACGGACGAAGAATGGACTCAGGTGCGGGACGGTCTGCTCGCGCGCATTTCGCGCCGATCAGCGAACCCGGCCGCCGATGGGTCGGCGCGGTGACCCCACGCAAGAAGATCGACCCCGCCGAGATGAGGGCGGCGCTGCTCGAGGTCCGCGACTGGCTGGCCGACGCCGAGGCGCAGGCGCCGAGTCGAGCCCAGCTGGCTGCCGCCGTCCGGCTCAGCGCCAGGACCCTCGAGAACACCGCGCCCGGGTCCTCGGTTGAGGTGCGGGTGCCGCCGTTCGTCGCGGTGCAGTGCGTCGCGGGACCGCGACACACCAGGGGCACCCCGCCGAATGTGGTGGAGACCGATCCGCGGAGCTGGCTGCTGCTGGTGACCGGGGGACTGACGTTCGACGACGCCTCGGCGACGGGCGCCCTCACGGCGTCGGGCACCAGGGCACGCGAGATCGAGCACTGGCTGCCGCTGCTCCGCTTCTGAGGCCGGGAGGCCTGTGGTCAGTACACCCGCCGTTAACCCGTAGAATGACCTTGCCCCCCATCCCACCCCCTAGGGAGCAACCCCGGTGACTCCAGCCGAATTGTCGGTCAACAGCCCGAATCTTCTCGCACCCGCAGACCTGTCGGATCAGGACGAGCAGCCGCCCCGCGAGGAGTGTGGCGTCTTCGGCGTCTGGGCTCCCGGTGAGGATGTGGCGAAGCTCACCTATTACGGCCTCTACGCGTTGCAGCACCGTGGTCAGGAGGCGGCGGGTATCGCCGTCGCCGACGGCTCGCAGGTGCTGGTCTTCAAGGACCTCGGCCTGGTCAGCCAGGTGTTCGACGAGCAGACTCTCGGCGCGATGCCGGGGCACGTCGCCGTCGGGCACTGTCGGTACTCGACCACCGGGTCCACCACCTGGGAGAACGCCCAGCCGATCTTCCGGACCACAGCGGCGGGCACGGGCATCGCGCTCGGTCACAACGGCAACCTGGTGAACACGGCGGAGCTGGCCACCAGGGCGCGCGCGGCCGGGCTGATCAACGACAAGCGGCCGGGCGGCGCCACCTCGGACTCCGACATCGTCGGTGCCCTGCTCGCGCACGCTGCGGCCGACCGCACCATCGAGCAGGCCGCGATGGATCTGTTGCCGACCCTGCAGGGCGCGTTCTGCCTGACCTTCATGGACGAGCACACCCTGTACGCGGCCCGCGACCCGCACGGGGTCCGCCCGCTGTGCCTCGGCAGGCTCGACCGCGGCTGGGTCGTCGCAAGCGAGACCGCCGCGCTCGACATCGTCGGCGCCTCGTTCGTCCGCGAGATCGAGCCGGGCGAGTTGCTCGCCATCGACGCCGACGGCGTCCGCTCCTCGCGCTTCGCCGCGCCGACGCCCAAGGGCTGCGTCTTCGAGTTCGTCTACCTGGCCCGCCCGGACAGCACCATCAGCGGCCGGTCGGTGCATGCCACCCGCGTCGAGATCGGTCGCAGGCTCGCCAAGGAACACCCGATCGAGGGCGACCTGGTCATCCCCGTTCCCGAGTCCGGCACCCCGGCCGCGGTCGGCTACGCGCAGGGTTCCGGGATTCCCTACGGCCAGGGCCTGATGAAGAACGCCTACGTCGGCCGCACCTTCATCCAGCCGTCGCAGACCATCCGGCAGCTCGGTATCCGGCTCAAGCTCAATCCGCTCAAAGAGGTCATCCGCGGCAAGCGCCTGATCGTCGTCGACGACTCCATCGTCCGCGGCAACACCCAGCGCGCGCTGATCCGGATGCTCCGCGAGGCGGGCGCGCTGGAGATCCACGTGCGGATCGCCTCCCCGCCGGTCAAGTGGCCCTGCTTCTACGGCATCGACTTCGCCTCACCCGCGGAGCTGATCGCCAACGGCGCGGGGGCCAGCGAGGCCGACGGCGTGACCAGTCACAGCATGGACGAGATGCTCGAGGGCGTGCGCCGCTCCATCGGCGCCGACACCCTCGGATACGTCTCGATCGAGGGCATGATCGCCGCCACCGAGCAGCCCGCGTCCCGTCTGTGCTCGGCGTGCTTCGACGGCAATTACCCGATTGCGCTGCCGACCGAGACCTCGATGGGTAAGAACGTGCTCGAGGGAATGTTGGAGAGCACCGCGGGCGCCGCGGCGAAGCAGGACAACGACAACGCGAGCGCGTTGAGTCGACCGTAGGCGCACAGCGCCCACACGTAGATCACCATGCGGTGCCCCAAGGCGCCGCCGAGAAGATGGCTGGAGCAGCGAATCCGATGACCGACGACAACGACCGCCCCACCGGCGCCTCCTACGCGGCGGCGGGGGTGGACATCGAGGCCGGAGACCGGGCCGTCGAGCTGTTCGCCCCGCTGGCCAAGAAGGCGAGCCGCCCCGAGGTGATCGGCGGCCTCGGCGGGTTCGCCGGGCTGTTCGCGCTCAAGGGTGGGTACAAGGAGCCGCTGCTCGCGGCCTCCACCGACGGCGTCGGCACCAAGATCGCCGTCGCGCAGGCCATGGACAAGCACGACACCCTCGGCCTCGACCTGGTCGCGATGGTCGTCGACGACCTCGTGGTGTGCGGCGCCGAGCCGCTGTTCCTGCAGGACTACATCGCCGTCGGCCGCGTCGTGCCGGAGCGGGTCGCCGAGCTGGTCAAGGGCATCGCCGACGGCTGCATCATCGCCGGCTGTGCGCTGCTCGGCGGCGAGACCGCGGAGCACCCCGGGCTGATGGCGGACGGCGACTACGACCTCTCCGCCACCGGCGTCGGCGTCGTCGAGGCGGATGCCGTGCTCGGCCCGCAGCGCGTGCGCCCTGGCGACGTGGTGATCGGCATGGGCTCGTCGGGCCTGCACTCCAACGGCTACTCGCTGGCCCGCAAGGTGCTGCTCGAGATCGATCGCATGTCGCTCGGCGGCCACGTCGAGGAGTTCGGCCGCACCCTCGGTGAGGAGCTGCTCGAGCCGACCAAGATCTACGCCAAGGACTGCCTTGCCCTGATCGCCGAGACCGACGTGCGCACGTTCTGCCACGTCACCGGCGGCGGCCTGGCGAACAACCTCGCCCGGGTGATGCCGAAGGGGCTCGTCGCCGAGCTCGACCGCGGCACCTGGAGCCCGGCGCCGGTGTTCGCGATGATCGCGCAGCGCGGCCGGGTGGAGCGGGCCGAGATGGAGCAGACCTTCAACATGGGCGTCGGCATGGTCGCCATCGTGGCGCCCGAGGACGTCGACCGTGCGCTGGCCGTGCTGACCGCCCGCCACATCGACTGCTGGACGCTCGGCACCGTCGCCAAGGCATCGGACAAGCAGGAAGGCTCCGACCTGGTTCGCATGGTCGGAGACCACCCGCGCTTCTGATCCCACAGGACAGAGACGAACGGACCGTTGGCCCCCCTTCGCGGGGAGGCCAACGGTCCGTTCGCTTATGTGTTCAGCAGATCGAGATTGCTCGCCGACCGTACATGCCGAAATGCGGGGGAGCCGGTGGGCTTCCCCGCATTCCTGTATTGCGCCGTGTCAGCGGCGCCAGTCGTCGTTTTCGTCGTCGTCCCAGCGCGACGCAGTGTCATCGGAACGCTGGTCGGCGAGGACCCCGTTCCGGTGGGAGCTGGACGAACCTCCGGACAATTCCTTTTGCAGGTTGTCGAAGTTCGTGGACGGCGAGCTGTATTTGAGCTCGCGTGCAACCTTGGTCTGCTTTGCCTTAGCCCGGCCGCGGCCCATGGCCAACCCCCTCGCGCTTCCGCGGGGCGGCCTGGGAATTTTTGGCGGCCCCGTTTGAGTGTGTATTTCTTCCTGACACACACTCTAGCCTGAGAACTCGGCGGGCGCTCCCACCCCAGGCCGCGTTGGGTGTCTAATTTATCTCAGAATGCCGGGAATCGCCCGAATTGTGCCCACCCGAACACCCCCACCCAGTACCGGTGGCGAGGCGAGTTCCGCCAGATCCTCGGTCCAGGCGACCCCGAGCCGGTGCAGCAACGCTGCCGTGAGCGGCAATCGCGCGCGCTCGCCGCCGTCGTCGATCTTGAGCGCGAAGGAGGTGCCGTCGGGCAGCGCGCCCGCGTGTACCCCGTCGGCACCCACCTTGCAGAGCAGGCCCGGTACGGCGCTCATCAGGAGGAAGTCGTCGTGCCCGGTGCCGGACACCAGCCACGGCTGCTCGCGCACGGCATCGGCCACCGCCCGTTCGGGGCTGCCCGCCGGTGCGGTGGCCAGCGTGGCGAATCCGCGCGCGAGGGCGGTGAGCGAGAGCGGCACGATCGGCAGGCCGCAGCTGTCGATTCCCAGCTCGTGATCCGTCTCGCCCGCCAGTTCGGCGATCGTGTCCACCACCGCCAGCTGAACGGGGTGTGCGGGCTCCAGATAGCTCTCCAGCGGCCAGTCGTTGGCCACGCAGGCCGAGAGCATGGCCGCGTGCTTGCCGGAGCAGTTCATGAAGATCCGGCGCGGCAGCGCCCCGGAGGCGAGGACGCGGGCGCGGGCGGTCTCGTTCGACGGCAACTCCGGCGGGCACCGGAGTTGGTGCTCGGCGAGCCCGTTGCGGGTGAGCAGCCGGTGCACCACCGCGACGTGCTCGGGCTCACCCTCGTGGGAGCCGGCGGCGATCGCCAGTTCGCGGTTGTCGGCAGGGGTGAATCCGCTGCGCAACAGGGCCACGGCCTGCATGAGCTTGTTCGACGAACGGGGATAGATCGGGGTGTGGACCTCGCCGAGGGCCAGGATGACCTCGCCGTCGGGATCCAGCACGACCACCGATCCGCGGTGCACGCACTCGCGGAAACCGGAGCGATCCACTTCGACCAGTTCGACGCTCAATACTCCACCTGCACCTTCCGTCCGGCGATCCGTCGGCGTGCCTTGTCTGCGACAGTAGGCGACAGTTCGGGCTGCTGCTCGAGCAACGCGGCCAGATTTTCCTGGTCCCGCCCGGTGAACAGGTCGCGCACGGTCACCCCGTGGGCGGGCACGTGCACGCGGTGGATCGCATCGCCCGCGGTGACCAGGCCGCCGCGCACCACCCGCAGGTAGGCGCCGGTGTCGGCGCGGTCCGCAAAGCGCTTGACCCAGCGGGGTTCCCCTGCCCACACCCCGAAGGTGCCGCACGGGGTCCGCGGGCCGCTCACCTCCAGTTCGGCGGCGAGGTCGCCGTCACCAAGGCGCCAGCGTTCGCCGATCACCGCGTCGCTGGCGGCGATCCCGCTGACCCGGAGGTTCTCGCCGAACCAGCCGGCGGGCAGCGGGCGCCCCAGCTCCGACTCCCACCGCTGCGCCTCGTCCTGCTGGTACGCGTACACCGCCTTGAACGTCCCGCCGTGGAACTCGGTGTCGCAGATGTGGTCCCCGTCCAGCCCCGCGGGGCCGATCCGCACCGGCCCGTCGACGGGACGCTTGTCGATCGCGGTGCGCGGCACCCGTTTGGTGCCGCTGTCGCGCTCGGCGTGCACCACACAGACGGCGTCGACGCGCCCCGCGCCGCTCACCGGCCGCGCAACCGGTCGACGGCGGCCCGGCCCGCCTGCACGGCGTCGTAGCTGGGCACGGAGTCGGCATCGATCGAGGCGGCCACCGAGCCGGCGAGCAGCGCGGTGTCCACCGGTACGGTCCGCTTGATCAGGGCAAGTGCGATGGGGCCGAGCTCGTGGTGGTCGACGACGGTGCCCAGGTGTCCGACGGTCCTGCCGTCGGCGGTGACGGGATCGCCGGGCTCAGGACGGGTGTCGGCGGAACCGTCGAGATGCAGCAGCACCAGGTGCCGAGGGGGCTTGCCGAGGTTGTGTACCCGCGCGACGGTCTCCTGCCCCCGGTAGCACCCCTTGTCCAGGTGCACGGCCCCGTGCTCGGCGATGCCGCCGATCCAGCGGGCCTCGTGCGGGATGGTGCGCTCGTCGGTGTCGACGCCGATCCTGGGGCGCACCGCGGCCACCCGCAGGGCCTCGAAGGCCCAACTGCCCGCGGGCGCGGCGCCCGCGGCGGTCAGCGTCTCCCACAGGCTGGCGAGCTGGTCGCGGGGCACGATCAGATCGAAGGCGTGTTCGCCGGGCCACGGCATCGAGCGCAGGAAGCCGCCGCCGGGCAGCGCCACCGCCCCGTAGACCGGCGGAAGCGAGGCGATGCCGAGCGCGGCAAGGATTTTCGACCGGCGCACGTCGGGCCCGAGCAGGCTCAGGACGGCCATCTCGGGCGCGGCGGCGGGCTCGGCCTTCGCCCAGAACACCATCTTCTTGAGGAATGCCAACAGGCCGGGGCCGTGGGTGCGCTCGGTGTCGATCCAGGTGGTTCCGTCCAGGTCGGTCAGCACGAAGTGCTCCTCGACCCGGCCGTTCAGGTCGAGGCTCAGATTCTCCGCGGAACCGCCGTCGGGCAGCTGCGCGATGTGCTGGCTGGAGATCGTGTGCAGCCAGGTCAGGCGCTCGTCACCGCCGATGGAGAGCACGAAGCGGTTCGAGCGGTCCACGACGGCGGCGGAGTTCTCGGCGTTGCGCTGCTCGCGCAGCGGGTCGCCGTAGTGCCAGGCGACCCCGGCGTCGAGGGAATCGTCGGGACCGGCGACGGCGCCGGGGAGGGACAGCAGCGGACTTGGGGCGACGCTCGGCGACTCGGACACAGCTCCATAGTAGGAGCGTCCAGCCGCGGCCGGTCGGTCGTCCTAGGCTGTTGGCATGGCCCCGCGCGTACTGGTGACCCTCGACGGCAAGGTGCACGACCCCGACGTCCCGCTGCTCTACGCGGACGACCTGGCGGCCGTGCGCGGTGACGGAGTGTTCGAGACCGTGCTGGTGCGAGGCGGTTCCCCGTGCACCATCGAGCTTCATCTCGAACGGCTGAACAACTCCGCGGCGGCGATGGACCTGCCGGAACAAGACCTGGACCGCTGGCACGCCGCCGTCAAGACCGCCCTCGCCGAGTGGGACGGCGACGGCGAGGGGCTGATGCGGCTGGTGCTCAGTCGTGGCCGCGAGATCGGCGGGGGGCCGACCGGATATCTAACCATCGGCCCCATCGACGATCGGGTCGCTGCCGCGCGGCGCGACGGGATCGCGGTGGTCACCCTGCCCCGCGGGTTCTCGGTGGACCTGGCGGCGCTCGCGCCCTGGCAGCTGCTCGGCGCGAAGACGCTGTCCTACGCGACCAACATGGCGGCGCTGCGGCACGCGAACTCGCTCGGAGCCGACGACGTGATCTTCACCAGCAGCGAGGGCCTCGTGCTCGAGGGCCCCCGCTCCACCGTCGTCATCGCCCGCGGCCGCACGCTGATCACGCCGCCGATCGAGCAGGGGATCCTGCCGGGAACCACCCAGCGGGCGCTTTTCGAGATCGCGGGCGAGCATCGGTTCCGCACCGAGGTGGCGCCGCTGCGGCCCGCGGATCTCATTCTGGCGGACGGTGTCTGGCTGCTCTCGAGTGTGACTCTCGCCGCACGGGTGCGGGCGCTGAACGGTCGCGTGACGGCGGTGCCGGAGATCGCCGAGGAGCTGTCGGCGCTGGTCGACCTGTCGGCGGAGACGGTCGGGGCGCTGCCGGACGCCGTCTGAGCGCGATCCGGGACGGCGTTGGCGACTTGACTCCGCTACTACTGTCGGTAGTAGATAAAGGCCTGCGGCAAGAGGTCGCAGGACGTACCTTTTGAAGCGGGACTGAGGCGTCAGCCCACGACTCGGCCCCGGTCACGCCTGTCCTACGGGCACTGCATGGGAGAAGCCATGGACGCACTGGACGTATCTCGGTGGCAATTCGGAATCACGACCGTCTACCACTTCATTCTCGTCCCGCTCACGATCGGGCTCGCCCCGCTCATCGCGATCATGCAGACGATGTGGGTGATCACCAAGAAGGATCACTGGTATCGGCTCACCAAGTTCTTCGGCAAGTTCTTCCTCATCAACTTCGCACTCGGCGTCGCCACCGGCATCGTGCAGGAGTTCCAGTTCGGTATGAACTGGAGCGAGTACTCGCGCTTCGTCGGTGACGTGTTCGGGGCGCCGCTGGCGCTCGAGGGCCTGGTCGCCTTCTTCCTCGAATCCACCTTCCTCGGCCTGTGGATCTTCGGCTGGGGACGTTTGCCGAAACTCGTTCACCTGGCGACGATCTGGTTGGTGGCGATCGGCGTGAACGCGTCCGCGTTCTTCATCATCGCCGCGAACTCGTTCATGCAGCACCCGGTGGGTGCGCGGTACAACGAGGAGCGCGGTCGCGCGGAGCTGACGAGCATCTGGGAACTGCTCACCAACAACACGGCCTTGGCGGCCTTCCCCCACGTGGTCGCGGGCGCGCTCCTCACCGCGGGCACGTTCGTCGCCGGTATCGGCGGCTGGTGGATGGTGCGCAACATGCGAATGGCGAAGGAGGCCACCGACACCGCGGTCGCGGCCGAGCGCCGGGACACCGCGCGCACGATGTTCCGACCCGTGACAATCCTCGCCCTGTGGGTGATGGTGGCCTCCGGTGTCGGCCTCGCGATCACCGGCGACATCCAGGCCAAGCTGATGTTCGAACAGCAGCCGATGAAGATGGCCTCCGCGGAATCGTTGTGCCACACAGAGACCGGCGCCGATTTCTCCATCCTGACGGTCGGAACGCAGAACAACTGCGAGAACATCACCCAGCTCATCAGCATCCCCGGGCTGACCTCGTTCCTGGCGAACGGCGACTTCAACTCCACCCTGCAGGGTGTCACCGAACTCCAGGCCCAGTACGAGGAGCAGTTCGGGCCGGGCAACTACAAGCCCAACCTGTTCGTCACCTACTGGACCTTCCGCGCCATGATCGGCTGGGCGGCAGGCTCGGCCGTGCTCGCGGTGGTCGGGCTGTGGATGACCCGCGGCGGCCGGGTCCCGGACAAGAAGTGGTTCGGTTGGCTGTCCCTGTTGGCCATCCCCACGCCTTTCCTCGCCAACAGCGCCGGGTGGGTGTTCACCGAGATGGGCCGCCAGCCCTGGGTGGTCCACCCGAATCCGACCGGGGTTGACCAGATCCGGCTGACCGTCGACCAGGGTGTCTCCGATCATCCGACCGGCCTCGTGGTCTTCTCGCTGATCGTCTTCACCCTCGTCTACGCCGCGCTCGGCGTGGTGTGGTTCATGCTGATCCGGCGCTATGCGATCGCCGGACCGTCCGACCACGACAAGCACCCGCCGGGCGACGAACAGGAGCCCGAGGAACCGGGCGAGCCCAAACAACTGTCGTTCGCGTACTGAGGCGGGAGAGAAGACCATGGGACTTCAGGAATTCTGGTTCATCCTCATCGCGGTGCTCTTCGTCGGCTACTTCGTCCTCGAGGGCTTCGACTTCGGCGTCGGCATGCTGTTCCCGGTGCTCGGCCGCACCGACACCCGCCGCCGGGTCATGCTCAACACCATCGGCCCGGTGTGGGACGGCAACGAGGTCTGGCTGATCACCGGTGGCGGCGCACTCTTCGCGGCGTTCCCGGATTGGTACGCAACGCTGTTCTCGGGCTTCTACATCCCGCTGCTGTTGATCCTCGTCGCGCTGATCCTGCGGGTCTGCGCGATCGAGTGGCGCGGGAAGATCGACGACGACCGATGGCGGGCAAGGGCCGACTGGGGCATCATGATCGGCTCGTGGGTCCCGGCGGTGCTGTGGGGCGTGGCCTTCGCGAACATCGTGCGCGGCGTCGCGATCGACGAGAACAAGCAGGTGACCTCCGGCTTCTTCGCGCTGCTCAACCCGTACGCGCTGCTGGGAGGGGCGACGACGGCGCTGGTCTTCGCGCTGCACGGGGCGGTGTTCCTCGCCCTCAAGACGGCCGACGAGGTTCGGGCGGACGCAGTGAAACTCGCTGCGCGGCTGTCTGTTCCGACGGTGTTGGTCGCCGGCGCCTTCGTGCTGTGGACCCAGATCGCCTACGGCAAGGGGTGGACATGGATCCTGGTCGCCGTCGCGGCGGCCGCCCTGCTCGGGGTGGTGGCGCTGACCGCGGCCGCGCGTGAGGGCTGGGCGTTCGTGCTCACCTCTGTCGCGGTGATCGCCACGGTGGTGCTGCTGTTCGGCTCCCTGTTCCCGAACGTGATGCCCTCGACGATCGACGAGGCGTACAGCCTCACCATCTACAACGCCTCCTCGAGTCCGTACACGCTGAAGGTGATGACCTGGGCCGCGGTGATCATGACGCCGGTGGTGCTGATCTACCAGGGCTGGACGTACTGGGTGTTTCGCCAGCGGATCTCGACCAAGCAGATCCCGCCGTCGATCGGTCTGCCCCTGAAGTCGCGTTAGATGTCGCTCGACGCACCGGCCGCGCCCGTGGAGCACGCTCGCAGGCGCGGTCCGGTGGATCCCCGGCTCTGGCACTACTCGAGATCGGCCCGCGGCTACCTGCTGCTCACGGTGGCGCTGTCTCTTGTCACTGCGGGCACGGTCATCGTGTCGGCCTTGATGATCGGCACCGTGCTGGCCGGTGTGGTCACCGACCCGGACGCGCGGACGCTCGCCGCGTGGGGGACCGAGCTGGCGGTGCTGGCAGCCGCGGTCGTGGTGCGGACCGCGTCCACCTGGGCGCACGCCCGTTACGCGCACCGTTCGGCGTCGAGGGTGATCGGGGAGCTCCGCGGCGAGGTGCTCGAGGCGGCCGCCGAACTGCCGCCCCGAGAGCTGGACCCACGGCGAGGTGAGCTCGCCACCGTCCTCACCCGCGGGATCGAGGGCCTGCGCGCGTATCTCACCGGCTACCTGCCCGCACTGATGTTGGCGGTCACCGTCACCCCGCTCACCCTGCTGGTGATCCTGTTCGCCGATCGGACCTCCGCGGTGATCATCGCGGTCACACTGCCCCTGGTGCCGATCTTCATGATCCTGATCGGGCTGCTCACCAAGGGCAAGGCGGACGCCTCGCTGACCACGATGACCGCGCTGTCCGCGCAGCTGCTCGACCTGCTCGCCGGTCTGCCCACGCTGCGGGCGCTCGGCCGCGAACGGGGCCCGGCCGCGCGGGTCCGCGCGCTCGGCGACGAACACCGGCACACCACGATGTCGGCGCTGCGGATCGCGTTCCTGTCCTCGATGGTGCTCGAGCTGTTGGCCACGCTCAGCGTCGCGCTGGTCGCGGTCAGCATCGGCCTGCGACTCGTGTTCGGCGGCATGGAACTACGTGGAGGCGTGATCGCGCTGATCCTCGCCGCCGAGGTGTACCTGCCGTTGCGGATGGTCGGCGCGCAGTTCCACGCCGCCGAGGACGGGATGGCGGCCGCCGAGAAGGCCTTCGGGGTGCTGGACGACAGGGAGCCGGTCGTCGCGGGGGAGGGCGACCGCGCGGTGCCCCTCGGCCCCGTCGTGCTGCGTGGGGTGGGGATGCGGTCCCGCGGGCAGTGGGCCCCTCGCGGCCTGGACGCGGTCCTGGAACCGGGCCGGGTCACGGTGCTCACCGGCGCCAATGGATCCGGCAAGTCCACCGCGCTGCATCTGATCCTCGGTCTCGCAGACCCCGACGAGGGCGAGGTGTCGGTCGGCGGGATACCCGTTCGCGCACTCGACGCCGAGCAGTGGTGGCGCGAGGTGGCGTGGCTGCCCCAGCATCCGGTGCTGATCCCCGGCACCCTGCGCGAGAACCTGGAACTCACCGGGACGATGGACGGCGATGCCGACGACGTCGACAGGGCCTGCGCGGCAACGGGATTCGATGAGGTGCTGGCCGATCTCCCGGACGGTTGGGAGACACGGGTCGGGGTGGGCGGCCTCGGCCTCTCGCTCGGGCAGCGGCAGCGGCTGGCGCTGACCCGGGTACTGCTCTCCGATGCCACGGTCGTGCTCCTCGACGAGCCGACCGCGCACCTCGATCCCGCCACCGAGGCGACGGTGCTCCGGTCGGTGTGCGACCTCGCAGCCCGCGGACGCACCGTGGTGATGGTCGGGCACCGGGACACGGTGCTCCGGGCCGGCGACGTGGTGGTGCTGGTCGAGGGCACCGACGGCGTGGACCGGAACTCGGAGGTGCCTGCATGAGCCACGATCCGCTCCTGCGTGCCCTCCGACTGCTGGAACTGCGTCCGGGCCGGGTCCTCTCCGCCGTCGCGGCCGGGGTCGCGACCCTCGGCAGCGCGCTCGCCCTTGCCGCGCTGTCCGCCTGGCTGATCACCAGGGCATGGCAGATGCCGCCGGTACTGGATCTCACGGTCGCGGTGGTCTCGGTTCGCGCCCTTGGTATCTCGCGTGGTGTGTTCCGCTACCTCGAACGGCTCGCCACCCACGACGCGGCGCTGCGCGGCACCACGGCGGCCCGCGAACGGATCTACCGTCGGCTCTCCACCGGCGACCCGGCCGCGCCTGCCGGGTTGCGCCGAGGGGACCTGCTCGCCCGCACCGGGGCGGACGTCGACGCGCTCGGCGACGTGGTGGTCCGGGCGCTGATCCCGATGGCGGTCGCCGCGATTCTCGCGGTCGCGGCGACCGTCGGGCTCGCGCTGATCTCGCCCGCCGCGGCGCTGGTGCTTGCCGTCGCGCTCGTTGTCTCCGGGGTGCTCGCACCGGTGCTGTCCGCAAGGGCCGCGCGGATGGCGGAGGCGGACGGCGCCGTCGCGTCGGCGCGGTTCAGCGAGACCGCGGTGCTTGCCCTCGACCATGCCGCCGAACTCCGCGTCGCGGGCCGGCTCGGCGAGACGGTCCGGGCGGCGAACGACTGGGAGGCCCGCGCGATCCGGGCCACCGACCGGTCCTCGGTCCCGTCCGCCTTCGCCGCGGCCGCGACGCCGCTCGCGATCGGGGCGAGCGTGCTGGGGTCGCTGCTGATCGGCATCTCGCTTTACGGCCCCGACGGCGGGGCTCCTGGCGAGATGACCCCGATGGCGCTGGCCATCCTGGTGCTGGTGCCGCTCGCCGCGTTCGAGGGCACGGCCGCGTTGCCCGCCGCTGCGGTCGCGCTGACCAGGGCGAGGCTCGCGTCGGCACGGATCATGGACCTGCTCGACCGGGCCGGGGATCCGGTGCCGGCCGGGGGCGCGCCGGTCGAGGGGCCGGTGCACCTGCGCACCGAGAACCTGCGCTGCGGGTGGCCGGGAGGTGCGGTGACCGAGCCGCTGGACCTGCACCTGGCTCCTGGCGCCCGGGTCGTGATCGTCGGACCCAGCGGCGCGGGCAAGACCACCATGCTGATGACGCTGGCGGGGCTGCTCGCCCCCGTCTCCGGGGCGCTGACGGTGAACGGGACCCCTGCGGGATCGGTCGACGCCGACTCGCTGCGTCGCGCGGTGGGGTTCTTCGCCGAGGACGCCCACCTGTTCGACACCTCGCTGTTGGAGAACCTGCGCGTGGCGGACGGCGAACTGGACGAGGAGCGCGCGCGGGCGGTGCTCGAGAAGGTAGGGCTGGGGGACTGGGTGTCGGGACTCCCTGACGGCGTGCACACCTCGCTGGTGTCGGGCGGCCGGTCGGTGTCCGGTGGTCAGCGTCGGCGCCTGTTGCTGGCGCGGGCCATCGCATCGCCGGCGCGGGTGCTGCTGCTGGACGAGCCGACCGAGCACCTCGACGCGGAGGCGGGCGCGGCGCTGCTGCGCGGCCTGCTCGATCGCGGGGCAGGCCTGGTGGACCCCGGCCGCACTGTGGTCGTGGTGACACATCAGTTGCCCGCCGACACGGGCGCCGACCTGGTGATCGCGGTCGGGAGCGAGTCGGCATCCGCGCGGGAAGAGGCGGCGATTTAATCGATTGCCATGCCCTCCCGGCGGGCGTATTTTCGTCCGTACACGAGGAAGGAGGTGGTCTGAAGTTGAAGAACTACAGGACGCGTGAGGTGGCTGTCAGCTAGCCGCTACCGCTGACGGTGGGGTTCCATCAACCGCGCATCGCGGCTGGCGAATCCCAGGCAGCTACCCGGCCCCCGAGTCCCCGGTCGAATCCGACCGGGATCCGTGCGACAAACGTCCGCGCACGGGTACGGCTCGGGGGCCGTTCTGCGTTTCGACCCGTGCGGCGAAGCCGCTGCTAGCCGATGTAGCGGGAGAGGCGGGCCGAGAGGTGCGGCTTCAGCGGACCGTCGGCGAGGATGCGCTCCTCGACGTAGGCGAGGTCGCCGCCCTCGACGATGCCGTACAGGCGCTTGGCGCCGCCGACCAGGGCGCCCTGCTTGCTGCGGATGACCACGTCGGTCGCGAGCTCCCAGCTGGACTGGGTCAGTGCCTGGCCGTAGTACAGCTCGACGACGCCGGAGCTGTGCGTGAGCAGCAGCTCGACGACTTCCTCGTCGATGCTCCCGGGGATGCCGTCTCCGGCGACACGCCAGTACCCGCTCTCGCGCAGGTCCGGCCGGACGTACTCGCCGTCGGCGTCGAGTACCCAGGTCTGCGAATCCCAGTGCAGGTAGTTGCCGCCGTCGTGCGAGACCACGATCTGCTGGCCGAAGCGGTACTCGCCGTCGGTGGGGTTGTTGGCTTCGCCCTCGCCGCGCCAGACGCCGACCATGGGGAGCAGCGCGAGCATGCCCGGATTCAGGTCGGGGCCGAGCCGCAGGTTGGCGGTGTCCTCGGGGATGGGGAGGCCGGGCAAGACCGGGATGTTGCGCGCGCTGGTTTCCTTCGCGCGCTCCTCGGCGGCGGCTACGGCACGATCGCCGCTGCCGCGCTGCACGGACGCCGCATCAGACGGTGCGCCCTCGCCCGATGGGGGCTGCGCACCGTCGTCCGGACCGGACGTCTGGCTCACGACTCGTCGGTCACCAGGCGGTACACGACATACAGCGAGAACCAAGCAATCAGCACGGAGGCGAAGGCGAGTAGAACCTCGAAGAAGATGACCACGGCATCAGTGTAAACCGCTGCGTCGCAGCCGCATGCCGTGGGTGCCGACTGCGCAGGAAACGCCGAAGCGGCCCCGCTCCCTGGTGGGGGGGCGGGGCCGCGTGGCC
>NZ_JBSGTR010000064.1:0-31938 GCF_053607505.1 Rhodococcus sp. NPDC055112 | reverse complement strand
GATGGCCGGTGCCCGCCGTCGTGCTCGCGTGCGCGTCCTGGCTGCTGGGGGTGCTGGCGTTGGTGGCGTTCGTCGCCGCCGAGCCGACACTCGACGCCGACCAGCTGTTCTTCCTCGTCGACCTGCTCGGTGCGGCCGTCTACGGCACGGTCGCCGGGGTGGTGCTCGCGCGGCGGGTGCACCCGGTGCCGATCATCCTCGGGCTCACCGGGATCGGGGTGGGCCTGGCCGCGTTCAGCTACGCCTATACCCAGCTGGCGCTGGTCCGGCCGGGGCTGCCTGCCGTAGCGGCGATCGAGCCGCTGCAGAACACCGCATGGATCCCCGGCACGTTGGCGCTGTTCCTGGTGATCCCCTGGCTAATCCGTGACCACCGGCTGGAGCCGGTGGCCCGTGTCGGCTTGGTCCTGGGCACCGCGACCATCGTCTGGTTCTTCATGGCCCGCACCTACACCGACATCGCACAGATCTGGTTGATCGCGCCGGTGGTGGGGGTGGGCCTGCTCGCGGCGGCCGACGCCGCGTGGCGGTGGCGGCGGGGACCGGTCGACGAGCGAATCGGCCTTGGTTGGCTGTGCCTGGGCACCACCCTGATGGCGCTGTCGTTCGTGCCGCTCGCGCTGCCGCCGACCTGGCCGAGCCTGTGGATGCTCACCCCGCTGATCCACCTCGCGGTGCAGGCGTTCTATCCGGCGGCGATCCTGGTCTCGATTCTGCGACAACGGATGTGGGGCCTGGACCTGGCGGTCAGCCGCGCGGTGCTCGCGGGCACCCTCACCGTCGGCCTGATCGCGCTCTACGTGGTGGTGGCCACGGCGCTGGCGCGGCTGCTGCCCGCGGCGGATTCGGTACTCGCGCAGGCCGTTGCGGCCGGTGCCGTGGCGGTCGCGGTGCAGCCGTCCCGACTGTGGCTGCAGAGCCGCGTGCACGACCTCGTGTACGGGGAGGGTGGTGATCCCGCCAGGGCGGTGCGCCGGCTCGGCGCCCGGTTCGTGGAGGCGGAGACGCCCGAGGACCTGGTCTCCGAGCTCGCGGGCGGTGTGGCGGTGGCCCTGCGCCTGGAATCGGTGACGGTCTGGCGTTCCGGGGACACCGACCCCACCGCGCGCCGAGGGGAGCCGACGGGCGACCCGACGACGGTCGCGCTCATCCACCGCGGCGCCCCGGTCGGCCGGTTGACGGTGACCGCGCCGCCGGGGGAGACCCTCGGAGCGCGGAGTCGGAAGTCGTTGGGGGAGTTGGCCTCGGTGGTCGCCACCGGCCTGGCGCTGGTGCAGGCGACGAAGGATCTGGACGCGGCGCGCGAGCGGTTGTCCACGGTGCGACTGGAGGAGCGGCGGGTGATCCGGAGGGAGCTGCACGACGGTCTCGGCCCCTCGCTCGCCGGCATCCGGCTCGGGTTGCAGGGGGTGCGGAACCTGCTGCGCACCGATTCGGACGCGGCGGTGCGACTGCTCGAGTCGCTGCAGGTCCAGCTCGACCACCAGGTCGACGGTGTCCGATCGTTGTCCCGCAACCTCTTCCCCCCGATCCTGGACGAGCTGGGCCTGGCCGCCGCGCTCGAGGAGCTGGCCGCCCAGCACGCCCGCGGCGGGTTCGCGCTGGACGTGTGCGCGCAGCTGCCCGCGCGGGTGGACCCGTACGCGGGCGCGGCCGCATACGGGATCGTGGTGGAGGCAGTCTCGAACGCGCGCAGGCACAGCGGGGCCGACGGCTGCCGGGTCGAGGCGGTGTGTGCGGCAACGGAGTCCGGCGGGCGCCAGCTCACCGTCACGATCCGGGACGGCGGCACCGGCTTCGACCCGGGCAGGGACGCGGGCGTCGGGACCCGCTCGATGCGGGAGCGGGCAGGCGAGCTGGGCGGCACCCTGGTCATCGACTCGCTGCACCCGCACGGCACCAGGGTCACCGCACGGCTACCGTTGGCCGCATCATGACCGTCATCCGCGTTGCCGTCGTCGACGACCACCCCGTCTTCCGGCTCGGGATGGTGGCGCTGCTGTCCACGCTCGACGGCATCGAGGTGGTCGCCGAGGCCAGTTCGTCGGCGGAGGCCATCGCGCTGGTGACGGCCGACGTCGATGTGGTGCTGATGGACCTCGAGCTCGGCGACAGGTCCGGCGTCGAAACGACGCGGGACCTGCTCGCGCGGTTCCCGGCATTGCGCGTGCTGATGGTGACGATGCACGAGGACGACGAGTCGATCGTCGCCTCGATGCGCGCGGGGGCCAGGGGCTATCTGGTCAAGGGCGCGGTCCCGGATGAGGTGGAGCGGGCGATCCGGGCGGTCGCCAACGGAGAGCTGCTCCTTGGTGCGGCGGTGGCCGAGCGCGCGCTCGGCTTCATGGCGGCCTCCCGGAGCCTGGCTCCTGCGGTGTTCCCCGAGCTGACCGACCGGGAACGGGAGGTTCTCGACCTGGTGGCGGGCGGGCTCGACACCGCGGCGATCTCCCGGCGCCTGGTGCTGAGCCCGAAGACCGTCCGCAACCACATCTCGAACATCCTGGCCAAGCTCGGGGTGTCGGACCGGTCCGCGGCCATCGTGCGGGCGCGGCAGGCCGGGCTGGGCTGAGCCTCGCAGGCGGGCTGGGATCAGCGCGTTGCTAGAACCGACCCGGACCCCGACCCGTCGCGACGATCGCAACGGTCACAGAGCCCGCTCGGTTCGGTCCTAGACCCAATTCTGAAACGAGTTCTAGTATGGCTTGCGTCGAGGTCTATGCCTCGGGCCAGGCGCTGCTCGAGTCGGCGCCCGGCGATGACGTTTGAACTGCCATTGCGAACACCACGCACGCGGCGGAGCCGTGCACAGGAAGGAACACCTCACAGTGACCACAGAGGCATTCATTTATGAAGCCATCCGGACCCCACGTGGCCGAGGAAAGAAGACCGGTTCGCTTCACTCGGTCAAGCCGATCTCGCTGGTCACCGGCCTGATCGACGAGCTGCGCGTGCGTTTCCCCGACCTCGACGAGAACCGCATCTCGGACCTGGTCCTCGGTGTCGTCACCCCGGTCGGCGACCAGGGCATGGACATCGCGCGCATCGCGGTCAACGATGCCGGCCTGCCCGACACCGTCGGCGGCGTGCAGCTCAACCGTTTCTGTGCCTCCGGTCTCGAGGCCGTCAACATCGCCGCGCAGAAGGTCCGCTCCGGCTGGGACGAGCTGGTCATCGCCGGCGGCGTCGAGTCGATGTCCCGCGTCCCGATGGGCTCCGACGGCGGCCCGTGGGCGCTTGACCCGGCCACCAACTACGACAACTACTTCGTGCCGCAGGGCGTGGGTGCCGACCTGATCGCCACCATCGAGGGCTTCACCCGCGACATCGTCGACGCCTACGCGGTGCGCTCGCAGGACCTGGCCGCCAAGGCGTGGGCCGGCGGCTACTTCGCCAAGTCCGTCGTGCCGGTCAAGGACCTCAACGGCATCACCATCCTCGACAACGACGAGCACATGCGCCCCGGCACCACCGCGGAGTCGCTCGGCACCCTCGCCCCCGCGTTCGCGACGGTCGGCGAGATGGGCGGCTTCGACGCCGTCTCGCTGCAGAAGTACCACTTCGTCGAGAAGATCAACCACGTCCACCACGGCGGCAACAGCTCCGGCATCGTCGACGGCGCCGCGCTGGTGCTCGTCGGCTCCGAGCAGGCCGGCAAGGACATGGGCCTGACCCCGCGCGCCCGCGTCGTGGCCACCGCCACCTCCGGCGCCGACTCGACCATCATGCTGACCGGCCCGACGCCTGCCGCCAAGAAGGCGCTGGCCGCCGCGGGTCTGACGATCGAGGACATGGACCTCGTCGAGATCAACGAGGCGTTCGCGTCCGTGGTGCTCAAGTTCCAGAAGGACATGAACGTCCCGGACGAGAAGCTCAACGTCAACGGCGGCGCCATCGCGATGGGCCACCCGCTCGGAGCCACCGGCGCCATGATCACCGGAACCATGGTCGACGAGCTCGAGCGGCGCAACGCCCGCTACGCGCTCATCACGCTGTGCATCGGCGGCGGCATGGGCGTGGCCACCATCATCGAGCGCGTCTGACGCGGCCCGGACTACCAGGAGACTTGAAGCAGTGAGCGAGCAGAACATCATCAACTGGGAGCAGGACGCCGACGGAATCGTCGTGCTCACCATCGACGACCCCAACCAGGGCGCGAACACCATGAACGCGGCCTACATCGCCTCGATGAAGGCCACCGTGGACCGGCTGTACGCCGAGAAGGACGCCATCACCGGCGTCGTGCTGACCTCCGGCAAGAAGACCTTCTTCGCAGGCGGCGACCTCAAGAACATGATCAAGGTCGGCCCCGAGAACGCCGAGGAGATCTTCAACCACAGCGTCACGCTGAAGGCCGACCTGCGTCGCCTCGAGACCCTCGGCAAGCCGGTCGTCACCTGCATCAACGGTGCCGCGCTCGGTGGCGGTCTCGAGATCGCGCTGGCCACCCACTACCGCATCGCCGCGGACGTCAAGGGCGTCAAGATCGGCCTGCCCGAGGTCACCCTCGGCCTGCTCCCCGGCGGCGGCGGCGTCGTCCGCACCGTCCGCATGTTCGGCCTGATGACCGCGCTGACCCAGATGCTGCTGCAGGGCCAGCAGCGTGGACCGGTGCAGGCCAAGGAGGTCGGCCTGGTCGACGAGGTCGTCTCCTCCGTCGAGGAGCTCGTCCCCGCCGCCAAGGCGTGGATCAAGGCCAACCCCGAGTCCGGCGTGCAGCCGTGGGATGTCAAGGGCTACAAGATCCCCGGCGGCACCCCCGCCACCCCGGCGTTCGCGGCGAACCTGCCCGCCTTCCCGGCGAACCTGCGCAAGACCCTCAAGGGTGCGCCCATGCCTGCCCCGCGCGCGATCATGGCCGCGGCCGTCGAGGGCTCGCAGGTCGACATCGACAACGCGCTGACCATCGAGTCGCGCTACTTCACCTCGCTGGTCACCGGCCAGGTCGCGAAGAACATGATCCAGGCGTTCTTCTTCGACCTGCAGTCGATCAACGGCGGCGGCTCGCGTCCCGAGGGCGTCGCGAAGACCGAGATCAAGAAGATCGGTGTGCTCGGCGCAGGCATGATGGGCGCGGGCATCGCGTACGTCTCGGCGAAGGCCGGCTTCGAGGTCGTGCTCAAGGACGTCACCATCGAGGCGGCGACCAAGGGCAAGGCGTACTCCGAGAAGATCGAGGCCAAGGCCCTCTCGCGCGGCAAGACCACGCAGGAGAAGTCGGACGCCCTGCTGGCGCGCATCACCCCGTCCGCGGACGCGGCGGACTTCGCGGGCGTCGACTTCGTCGTCGAGGCCGTGTTCGAGTCGCAGGACCTCAAGCACAAGGTGTTCCAGGAGATCGAGGACATCGTCGAGCCGAACGCACTGCTCGGGTCGAACACCTCGACGCTGCCTATCACCGGTCTCGCGACCGGCGTCAAGCGCCAGGAAGACTTCATCGGCATCCACTTCTTCTCGCCCGTCGACAAGATGCCGCTGGTGGAGATCATCCGCGGTGAGAAGACCTCCGACGAGGCGCTGGCCCGGGTGTTCGATTTCGTCCAGGCCATCCGCAAGACCCCGATCGTGGTCAACGACTCGCGTGGCTTCTTCACCTCGCGCGTCATCGGCACCTTCATCAACGAGGCCATCGGCATGGTCGCCGAGGGCATCGAGCCGGCCACCATCGAGCAGGCGGGCATGCAGGCCGGTTACCCGGCGGCGCCGCTGCAGCTCTCGGACGAGCTGAACCTGACGCTGATGCAGAAGATCCGCGCGGAGTCCAAGGCCGCGGCGCTGGCCGAGGGCAAGGAACTGCCCGCCGACCCGGCAGGCGACGTCATCAACTTCCTCGTCGAGGGCAACGACCGCAAGGGCCGCCTCGGCGGTGCGGGCTTCTACGACTACGTCGACGGCAAGCGCACCGGCCTGTGGTCGGGCCTGCGTGAGCAGTTCAACTCCGGCTCGAACCAGGCCCCGATCCAGGACCTCATCGAGCGGATGCTGTTCATCGAGGCCATCGAGACGCAGAAGTGCTTCGACGAGGGTGTCCTGATGACCAGCGCCGACGCCAACATCGGCTCGATCATGGGCATCGGCTTCCCGGCCTGGACCGGTGGCGTGCACCAGTACGTCGTCGGCTACGAGGGCGGCAAGGCCGGCTTCGTCAAGCGCGCCGAGGAACTCGCCGCGAAGTACGGCGAGCGCTTCACCCCGCCCGCCTCGCTGAAGGCCTAGGCACCGATCGACTGAAGGTGCCCCTCGCCCGGTCCGACCGGGTGGGGGGCACCTTCAGTCGTTTCCTGGGGTCAGACGTCGTCCGATTCCTGCGGCGGCACGGGCACGACCGGCGGACTCCTCGGCGTCGAGGCCCCATCCGTACACGGCGGTGTCTACCTGCATGGTGTGCCGCTTGCTCTTGACGAAGTGCTTGACGTCCCGTTTCTCGTCCGCGCGGATGGTGGTCTGCATCGACGCGATGTCCGGCAACGCGTAGTCGCCCGCCAGGTAGGCCGCGGCCCACCTGGCCTGGCGCTCGCAGAACGGGAACAGCGTCGGAATCGCCTGCGCGAACCCGATCATGATCAGGTCGTCCACCCCGGGCTTGATCATCCGCTTGAACAGGGGCAGCCGGTTGTCGGGCGCCGAGATGAACTCCTCGTCGAAGAACGGGAAGGTGATCTTGTACCCGGTCGCGTAGATGATGACGTCGATGCGCTCGCGGGTGCCGTCGGCGAACTCGACCTCGGCGCCGTCGAGCCGCCGGATGTCCGGTTTCGCGGCGAGGTCTCCTGAGCCGAGCCGGACGAGCAGCTCGCTCGACACGGTCGGGTGCGCCTCGAGCAGCTTGTGGTCCGGGGTCGGGAGGCCGTAGTTCTCCATCCGCCCGACGGTGATCCGCATGAGGCCGCGGGCCAGGGTCCGTTGCAGGCGCAGCGGCACGTGCGGCATCGTGCGCATGATCGTGTCGATCGGCCTGCCGAACACGTACTTCGGGATCACGTACGCGCCCCGCCTCGTGGAGATGAACGCCTTCTCGGCGAGGTCGCGGCGGCTGAGCTCGGACGCGATGTCGACGGCGCTGTTCCCGATGCCCACCACCAGGATTCGCTTGCCCCGCATGTCGATCGGCTCGGTCGGATCGATGTACTCGTGCGAGTGGATCTGCCTGCCGGTGAACTCGCCGGGGAAGGCGGGCTCGGGCCAGCGGGGATCCCAGTGATGGCCGTTCGCGACGATCAGGGCGTCACAACGGCGACGGTCGCCGCCGGACAGTTCGAGTTCCCAGCCGCCACCCTCGAGCCGTCGGGCATGACGCACCTCCGTCCGGAACCGGATGCTGTCCGCGAGACGGAAGCGATCGACATAGGACTCGAAGTACGCGTGCACCTGCTCGTGCGAGGGGAAGTCCGGATAGTCGGTGGGCATCGGGAAGTCGGAGAAGCCGAGCCGCTCCTTGGAGGTGTCGATGTGCAACGAGCGGTATGCGGAGGAGCGCCGGTTGGGATTCTTGAAAGCCCAGTTGCCGCCGACCCGGTCGCTCATCTCGAACGTCTCGACCGGCAGGCCCCGCTCGCGGAGCGCCTTGGTCGTGACCAGGCCGCTGAGGCCGGCGCCGATGACGCAGGTGGACGGCATGGAGGTACCCATGGGTCCACGGTAGCCGCGGAGGCCGCCCGCTGACGGGGATTCGACGGCGCCGATCGCCGCGGTGACCTGGTGTTTCCCGCGACGAGGGAAACCGTATGTTCGGCGGTGAGTGCGGACACTACGTTCAGCCGGTGTGGCCTGGAGCACACCGGTGGCGACCGGTCACACGCAGCGCGCGGCATCCGTGGCGCGGGATTCGGATCGGATACGAACGGGGCACGAACATGCTGACTTTGAGCTTTCCTGAGGGCGCCGCCCTGGTCTTCGGTGGCAGCGGCGGCATCGGGCGCGGCGTCGCCCGGGAGTTCGCCCGCGCCGGCAGCGCCGTCGCGGTCTGCTACAACTCCAAGCGCGAGGTGGCCGAGGAAACGGTGACCGAGCTGCGGGCGCTGGGGGTGAAGGCGAGCGCGCACCAGGTCGACGTCCGCGCCGACGAGGACGTCACTCGGGTGTTGGGGGAGGTTGTCGGCGAACACTCGCGGATCCACACCGTGGTGTGGGGAGCGGGCCCTGTCGTCGAGCAGATCACCGTCGCCGAGACCACCCCCGCGCAGTACCGGCGGTCGATCGAGATCGAGACCCTCGGGCTGTTCACCGCCGCACACGCCGTGCTGCCGCACTTTCGCGAGCACGGCGGCGGTTCGTTCGTCCACCTCGGCTCGGCGGGTGACCACTGGTTCCCGGCGCTGGACGGCTTGTCGGTGATCCCGAAGGCGGCGAACGAATCGCTGCTCCGCGGTATCGCGAAGGAGGAAGGTGCGCACAACATCCGGGCCAACTCGGTGCTGGTCGGTGTCATCGAGGCGGGCATGTTCCTCGAGCTCAAGGCGCAGGGCGTCTTCGACGAGGAGTGGGAACGCGAGGTCCACAAGCTGGTGCCCCTCAAGCGCTGGGGCAAGCCGGCCGACATCGGGGCGGCGTGCGTCTTCCTGGCATCGAACGAGGCCAATTACATCACCGGGCAACAGATCTCGGTGTCCGGCGGTTTCGGCGTCTAGGCGACCCGGACGGGAGAGGAGCCGTTGGTGTGAGCGACCGTGAGCAGACGCAATCCATGGCGATGTTCGACAGGATCGAGCTGGTGCTGCAGGCGCTCGACGACTGTGGGCACCTCACTCTCAGCGAGACGTCTCGACTGACTGGGATCCCGACGTCGTCAGCGCACCGGCTGCTCGAGAAGATGGTGCAGCGGCGCTGGCTCACCCGGGTCGGGACCCGGTACGAGATCGGCGTCCGATTGTTCGAGCTGGGATCGAGGGCGGTGCGCAACCACTGGTTCCACCGGACCGCCCTGCCGATCATGCAGGAACTGCACCGATCCACGGGCGCCGTGGTGCACCTCGCCTTCCTCGACGGGGCCGACGGCGTCTACTGGGAGAAGATCTCCGGCGCGTTCGGCGCCAAGATTCCGTCGCGGATCGGTGGCCGGTACCCGGCGCACCGGTCGGCGGTGGGCAAGGCGTTGCTGAGCTCGCTCCCGCGGGAGGCGCTCGACCAGCCGGTATTCGGTCGGCTGAACCACCGGGATGTGCATCGGTCGGGCGGCAGGCGCGAGTTGGAGGACGAGCTCGATCGGGTGTCCGTCGAGGGGGTCGCCTACGACCGGGGTGAGGCGTTGCCCGGCCTCGGGTGTGTCGCCTCGCCGATCGCGCACGGGCACCCGACACCTGCGGCCCTCTCGATCTGCGGACCGCTCAGCCGCATCACCTCGGATCGCAGGATGAGTGCGGCGGTACAGAGCGCCGCCGCCGAGATCGCCCGCAGTGTCCGGCAGGCCGCTCCCGCAGAGTGAGCCGGTCATCTCCCGGATCCGCTCCCGACGGTGCACTTGTTCCCCACGAACTCGGTGATGTCCACGGTATCGGCGATCAGCCGATATCCCTCGGGAGTCGGGTGGAGGTTGTCCGCGCTGGCGTATTTGCGGTCGAGGATGCTGGGGTTGTTCGGGTCTCGCACCGCTGCGTCGAAGTCGATCACGCTGTCGGACAGCCGCTGAGATCGGATCCACGAGTTGGCCCGGACCCGAACGGGATCGGACGGCGGGAAGCTGGTCAGTCCGTCGGCGAGCCCGTTCGAAGCGGGCATCATGGTGCCGAGATGTACCCGAAGCCCCGCGTCGTGGAGTCGGTCGATGACCCTGGTGTACCCCGCCACGAGTTGTTCGTACGGTGTGCCGATCGGCATTCCGAGGTCGTTCATCCCGATCCAGACGATCACATCGGTGACACCGGACTGGGCGAGCACGTCGGCCTCGATCCGTGACTCGCCTGCCCGCCCGAGGGCAGGAACCATCCCGTCGGAGACCAGACGATTGCCGCCGATCCCGGCATTCGTGACGACGACCTCGGCGCCGGCCTCGTCGAGCCGGCGCTGAAGGAAGTCGGGGTAGCGCACGTTCTGGTCGACGACCCCGTCGATCTGTGGGGTGCCCAGGAAGTCGGCGGCCACGTGTCCGTCGGTGGCCGAGTCCCCGAAGGCGACGACCGTCGTGACGCCGGCCGGGGCCAGCATGTCCACCTGGGACACGAACGGCACGCGCGTGGTGGTGTGACTGAAGGCGTCGCCCGCGATGTCCGCGGTGTGGTCCCCGAGCCCGGGCGGCGTGTAGTAGCTCGTCGCGTTCCCGCTGGCGTGCCCGGTGACCCGACCTGCCCGACCGTCGGTGTGGATGCTGATCGACAGCGGCTCGAAACCGTCCACGGTGATCGGCACGGGGTCGGTCACGACATCCGTCCCCGGCGCGGCCGTCGTCGAGGTGTTGCCGCCGTCGAAGGTGACAGGGTGGACGGAATCCGGATCGATTGCGGCACCCTGGGTCTGGCGTCCGACGGTCACCCGAGTGAAGGTGACGGGTTCGCTTCCGAACCGGTTGCTGAGCCGGATCCGTACGTCGCCGCCGCCGCGGTGGGGCGTCACCACGACGCGGTAGGTCTGCTCGCCGCCCGGCATCTCGGAACCGGTGGCCTCGACGGCGTCGGTCGGGCTCGCGGCCCAGGTGCTGACCCAATGCCGATCGCCGCATCCTGCGCTCGGCACACCGGCCCATGCGCTGGCGGTGACACTCGTGCCCGCCAGCGCGGACACGCAGATCGCCGCCAGCAGTCCATTCCTGATATCCCGTGACATGCAAATCCTTCCGTGGGGTTGATTAAAGGCTCTACTAACTGACTGATTGGTCGGTAGGTTAGCGCATCGAAGCCTCGGCGGGAAAGGCCTCATCGACGCGGACCCGCGGGACCTCGAGCCCGTGGTTCCGCGCGACACGTCCGAGCCATGCAAGGCTCGGCTTCGGGGTGCGGGCGAACGTCGTGCGATCGACGCCGATCAGGCCGAAGGTCGGCGCCCAATGCCCCCATTCGAAATTGTCGAGGGCGCTCCAGTGCAGGTAGCCGCGCACATCGATGCCATCGGCCACCGCCGTCTCGAGATGGGTCAGCGCCTCGGTGGTGTACGCGATCCGGCGTTCGTCGTCCGCGGTGGCAATTCCGTTCTCCGTCACCAGAAGTGGCACATGCCCGCTGATGTCCCAGGCCCGGCGCAGCGCGATGCCCAGGGCGTCGGGGCGATACGCCCAACCCATGAGTGTGTTGTCGGGGTGCTGCGGATGAGGGATCGGACCGTCGGCCCCGACGCGTTGGCTGGTGTAGGACTGGACCCCGAGGAAGTCGTCGCCTCGCGCGGCCGCCAGATACCGGTCCTCCCAGAGGTCGTTCGTCCGCGCGAGAATGTCTTCGTTGCCCGCCGTTCCCTCGAAGGCCTGCTGTCCGACGGTCCAGCCGACGTTGGCCGTGGTGGTGGTGCGGAGAATTTCGACTGCCTCGCGATGTGCCCGCACCAGGACTTCGCCGACTTCGTCGTCGGGTTCCAGCCTCCCGTTCGCCGGCCGGGAGGGCGCCGCACGCGAGCCCAGCGTCAGGTCCAAGTATCGAACGCCGAGCGCAACGATGTTGGGCTCGTTGATGGTGCAGACCCAGTTGACTCCGCCCAGAACGGACGAGGTGCGATCGACGTAACTCGAGAAGCTCTCGATCGCCGCGGGATGTCGCCACCCACCCCGGTTGCTGAACCAGCGCGGCGAGGTGAAGTGGTGCAGTGTCACGACCGGTTCGAGCCCGACTTTCCTTGCCGCCTCGATCATTCGACGGTAATGGTCGAGCTGGGCGCGTGAGAACTGCCCCTCCTCGGGTTCGATCCGCGACCATTCGATGCCGAAGCGGTACGCGTTGAGGCCGGCGTCGGCGAGCAAGGCCATGTCCTCGGGGTAGCGGTGGTAGCTGTCGACCGCGTCGCCGCTCCGGTCGGGGAAGTACGGCCTGGACCGGTTCTCGTACCCCCACCAGTCGGCGCCGGTGTTGTTCCCCTCGGTCTGGTGCGCGGAACTCGCTGCACCCCACAAGAAGTCGTCTCTGAGTTTCATCGATGTCCATTTCTCGAAGTGGATCGGTTCGTCGACTGGGTCAACGAACGCCGCGAACGCGGTAGATCGCGAACACACCAGCCAGGCAGGCGAGCGCGCCGAGGACGTACCACGTCCCGTAGCCGCCAAGGACGGTGGCGCTGCCGAGGCTGATGATGGCCGGCGCGACGGCAGGTCCGACGGATTGCGGCAGGGTGCCTGCGAGGGCGATCAGGCCCAGGTCTTTGGCATTGTCGTCGGGGTTCGGCAGCACCTGCACCGCGAGTGCCTGGTCCACAGACATGAAGGCGCCGAGCCCGAGCCCGATGATGCCCTGCGCCACAACGACGATTCCCAGCGTTGGGGCGAAGGCCAGCAGCAGCAATCCCGCCACCATGATTAGCCCCGCGACGGCCACGAAGGGACGCCGCTTCCCGATTCGGTCGGACAGGGCGCCTCCGAGGGGTGCCGACATGGAGAGGCACACGACGGACACCACGTTGACCAGGAGAACCGCCTGCGCGACGTCGGCTTCACCGAGCTGGAACCGTTGCCCGAGGAAGAACGGGAAGAACGTTCCGATTCCGGCGTAGCCGAACATCACCAGGAAGCGGGAGACCATCACCCACGAGAAGTTCGGATGCCTGCGAGGGTCGAATGCGATGGAGCCCAAGAACTCCCGGACGCCGTGGCGCGGTGCTGTGTCCTCGAGCGGTGGATCCTCGAGTACCACCAGCAGCGGAATGACCAGCACGACGGCGACGACACCGGGGACCAGGAACCTGAGCAGATCGCCGGTCAGCACGGTGACGAGAGCGCTTCCGGCGAGAATGCTCAGCGGCGTGGTGACCCCGGTGATCCCGGAGACCACTCCGAGTCGGCGCGCGGGCACCCGGTCGGGAATCGTCGCCTGGGTCGCGACGAGTGCCGCGCCGAAGCCGGCCTGCGCCCCGCACCATGCGATCAGGACCTGCGGCACGGTGTGCGCGAGGCCCACGCACCCGAGGGCGCCCGCCCCGACGACGGCGCCTCCGAGGATCCACGGTCTCCGCCTGCCGAACGAGGACCGCGTGCGGTCGGACAGGCGGCCGACGACCGGCTGGGCGATCATCCCGACGATCGCACCGGTACCGGCCACCACGCCGAGTGCGTGCGTCGCACTCTCGATCGAGCCCGAGATGTGCTGCAGCTTGAACGCAAGGGCGAACATCACGGGGGTCATCAGGGCGAGGTAGACGCCGAAGTAGGACAGGGCGAGACCGACCAGGAAGCCGCTCGGCTCGCGGAGCTCCTGCTCGCGCCGCAGCGTGTCGGCTCCTGGGCCGACCTCGTCGACGGCGACGGGCAGCGAGTGGGGTTCTGACATGGAAGTCCTTGGAATGTGGGCGGATGCGGTCGGGAGTCGAGATCGCCGCCGGGTGTCGAGCTACCGGTCGACCCGGTGCGCCCGTTCCTCGTCGAGGCGGCCGGCGAACGCATCTGTGGAGCCGACGAGAGCGTCGTCCGCCATTCGCCACAGGTCCTTGACCTGCTCCCGGAACTGGGCATGGCTGTGTTCGGGCAGCGCGAAAACGATCGGGGCATTGCGCACGATGCCCTCGACCGCGAGCCGCGCGACGTCGGCGGGCTCGATCGCCATCGGGATGACGTCGGTGCCGAACGGCTCGGCGGCGCGGGGACCGAACCCGGTGGGCCGGTTGCGCTGCGAGTCGAGGATGCGGGTCGCGGCCTGACCGGGGCAGAGCGCGGTGACGCCGATGTCCTCGGCGGCCAGCTCGGAGCGCAGCCCGAGCGTCAACCCGAGGATGGCGTGCTTGGCCGCGGTGTAGAGGGCGGTGAACGCGGGGTCCGGAAGGAAGGCGTGAGTCGACGACGTGTTCATCACGTGCCGCCATCCGGTCTGACGACGCATCCTGGGCAGGAATGCGTACAGGCAATTGAGCATGCCCTCGACGTTGACGGAGGACAGCCAGCGCCAGTCGTCCATCGATGAATCCGTGAGGTTTCCGAGCAGCAGCACTCCCGCGTTGTTGCAGAGCAGTTCGACGGAGCCGAACGCGTCGTAGCCGGCCCGCGCGAGATTCTCGACCGACTCAGGGTCGGCCACGTCAACCTGCACGCCGAGCGCACGCACGCCGAGTGCGCGCACACTCTCGGCGATCCGCTCCGCGCCGTCGCCATCGAGATCGGCAACCACGACCGACATGCCGCACGAACCGAGTTCAGCCGCCAGTGCGGCTCCGATCCCGCTCGCCGCGCCGGTGACCACCGCCGTTCGGCCCGCCAGCCTGTCATCAAATCTGGACATCAGGGTCCCTCCTCGGTCTTGCAGACCACTAGAAAGCTAGCCAACCGACCAGGCGGTCAGTCAGTTGGCGGTAGCCTACCGATCGATTGGTCTGCATGTTCTGGATTCGCGGAACTCGCGTCGAGGCACGTTGGCCACGGGCCGTACGCTGACCGGCTGGACCGGCTGTGCGCAGTCAAACCACGGTGAGGAGATCGGACACGATGGCCACAACACGCGACGCAGAACAGGCGGGAGTTGCCCGGCGCGCCGATATCGTCAGCTCTGCCATCACGCTGTTCGCGGCCCACGGATACCGCGGGACCTCGCTTGCTGCGGTTGCAAGAGAGTCGGGGATCACGAAGTCGGGTCTGCTGCATCACTTTCCGAGCAAGGAAGTCCTGCTGACAGCGGTACTCGCGGACCTCGACCGTCAAACTCTCGACTCGGTCGAGATCGATCGAGACTACGAGGGTGCGGCTCTCTTGCGCGCGCTGGACGTAGTCGACGAGATCGTGGCCCGAAACCAGCAGAACCGAGAACTCACCCGGCTGGCGCACGTCGGCATCTTCAATTCCGATGACACTCCCGAACTCGCGCGCGAGTGGGCACAGGGACGGATCAAGGCCTTCCGTGCAAACCTGGCCGGTCTCATCCAAGAAGGCATCGAGGCGGGCGAGGTACGTGCCGATGTCGACCCCACTGCGATGGCCTCCGTGATCATCGGGGCTATCTCCGGTCTCGAAGAGCAGTGGCTGCAGGACGAATCGTTCGACATGGTCGGCGCGATGAGAACTCTCACGACCGTGCTGCGCCGGGACCTGCCGCTCATGCCTGGCCGCCAATCCGTCAATTCACCTCGCGACGCCGTCGGGCGCCAAGCCCCGGCGTAGGTAGTCCGCCCTCGGATCGAGAGGACCTTCCCCTAGACGGTGTTCGGTCGCCAGCGCTGCGCCGATGACGCCCGCAGAGTTGCCCAGCTCGGCTGCAGCAACTGCGGTCCGGTTCGTCAGCAAGGGAATCCATCGGGAGCCGTGCTGGCTGATCTCGCCGCCAACGATGAACAGCCGTGGGGACAGGAGATCCTCGATGGCCGTCAACACCCGACTGACCTCATGCGCCCACCTCTCGAAGGACAAGCTCTTGGCCGACTTGACGGAGGCGGCGGCGCGATGTTCGGCGGCGACACCGTCAACGACGAGATGCCCGAATTCGGTGTTGGGCAACAGCACTCCGTCATGGAGAATTGCAGTACCGATGCCGGTTCCGAATGTGAGCGCAACGACGACGCCTGATGTGCCGCGCGCAGCGCCAAACCTGTATTCGGCTGTTCCGGCCGCATCGGCGTCATTGGTCACGACCACGTCGCGACCCCCGAGGGCGTCGGCGAACAGGTCCGTCACATCTGTACCGATCCACGACCGATCGATGTTCGCGGCAGTCTGGACAAGGCCCCCGGCGACGGCGGCGGGGAGTGCGACCCCGACTGGACCGTCCCGGCCGTAGTGCTCCGCGAGATCGGAGATCGCCGCCGCCACCGCGGCAGGCGTGGAGGGCCGAGGGGTTGGAATCGTGACCCGCTCCCCGACGAGTCGACCGGCCTCGAGGTCAACCAGGCCGGCCTTGATCCCGGTGCCGCCGACGTCGATTCCCAATCGTGTACTCATCTCGATCTCGATTCCTTCCGTGTGGGAACGACGGTCTGTCGCCTGCTCTCAGGCGGGTGGAGTGGTTGTGCAGCCTGATCGGCCGGGCCGACGGTGTGCGCCCGCCGCACATGGTGCGGTGCCCCTCGCTCGACGGCGAGGGGCACCGCGTCGGGAATCGGGCGCCGCGTCAGTTCGCCGGGTTCAGGCAGCTGTCGAGTCCGTCGACCAGTGAGCACGCGGTCGGTGGCCTGCTCGGCTGGTAGTCGGTCGGGACTCCGCCCTGTGCGATGAGCGACCGGTAGGCCGCGACTGCCTCGGTCGGCTTCCGCTCGAGCGTCGGATCGTTCTTCACATCGACGGTGTAGAGGCCGAAACGGGGTGTGTAGCTTCCCCATTCGTAGTTGTCGGTGGTGGCCCAGTAGTTGTATCCGACGACGTTGATGCCGTCGTCCTTTGCTCGCTGCAGCCAGTAGGCGGCGTCGCGGAGGTGGTCGGCGCGGGCGTAGCCGTCCGGGCGGGGTTTGCCGTCCTCGGTGGGCATGCCGTTCTCGACGATGTAGAGGGGCTTGCCCGGGAAGCGCTTCGCGTAGTGACGCAGCGCGTAGTAGAGGCCGTCGGGTGCCGAGCTCGCCTTCCACGGCTCCGAGAAGACGTTGGCGTAGCTCAGGTCCGTGGGGGACATCGAGTAGTAGTAGTCCAGGCCGATGAAGTCGAGCTTGTGGGCGACGCGGTCGAGGAACGTCGTGTCGATCGCGGCCTCGACGACCTGGAAGTAGGCCACGTTCGACGAGACCTGCGCTCCCGGCTGCACCTGGTGGATGTAGTCGTAGATCCCATTGTGGACGGCCACCCACCGATCGAGGGCGGCCGGGGTGTTCGCGGGATCGAGACCACCGTGGCTGATCTCCTGGAACAGGTACGCCGACGGCTCGTTGATGGTGATCCAGGACGGGTCGTACTTCGCGTACCGGTCGACGACCTTGCGGGCATTGGCCAGCCAGTCGGTGACCATGCCTGCGTTGTTCCACCCGCCGCGGTCGAACTCCCACCCGGGATACACCCAGTGGTCGAGGGTGATCATCGGTTGCATGCCCGCGGCCCGGATGCTGGCGACCACGTCGTCGTAGAACGCCCAGGCGGTCTCGTCGTAGCGGCCCTGCTGGGGCTCGAGGCGCGCCCACTCGACGCCCATCCGGTACACCTTGGCCCCGAGGTCCTTGGCGTGCTGGATGTCCTCCTTGTAGCGGTGGCGGAAGTCCGCCGACGTGCCGACCGGATCCTTGGTCTTGCCTGCCGCTTCATAGCGGATCCAATTGCTGTCCGGCGAATAGCCCTCCGACTGGAACCCCGATGAGGACACTCCCCACAGGAAGTCGGCGGGCAGGCTGTCGACCGGCTCTACGGACCCGGTGCTGCCGGTGCTGCCGGCGCCGTCCGCGCTGTCGCCGCTGCCCTGTGCGGCGGCAGCGGGCCCGCCCGCCAGCAACGCGAGTCCCGTCAGTACCGCCAGTAGGCCGCTCGATCGTCGACGCATCAGTTTCTCCTCGCATCCGTGCGCCGTCGGGCGCGGTGGTGGTGCGGGACACACTAGCTGACCGAGTGATTGGTAGGTCAGATTTCGGTCAGATATGCGTTTTGCAGCGCATCTTCGAGCAGTGGAGGTCAGCCGACCGCGGCCACCCTCCTCAGGTGGCCGCGATCACGGCGTGAGCGAGCGGGGGAGTACCCGGTCGGTCAGCCCTTCCACCACGGGCGCAGCGGCACCTCGGCCTGGCCCTTCGGGCCGAGCTTGACGGCCAGCACCTGGTGCAGCTGCACCACATTGCGTTCGAACCCGAGCCGCGAGCCGGCCATGTAGAGCCCCCACACCCGCGCCGTGCCCTCGCCGACCTCCGCGACGCAGGCGTCCCAGTTGTCCACCAGGTTCTGGCACCAGGCCTTGAGGGTCAGCGCGTAGTGCTCGCGCAGGTTCTCCTCGTGTCGGACCTCGAGGCCGATGTTCTGGATCTCGGTGATGATCCGGCCCGACCCGGTCAGCTCGCCGTCCGGGAACACGTAGCGGTCGATGAACCCGCCTGCGCGCGCCTGGTGCCGATTGTCCGGGCGGGTGATGCAGTGGTTGAGCAGCCGGCCGCCGTCGCGCAGCTTGGACTGGATGAACCCGAAGTATGCGGGGTAGTTGTGCACCCCGATGTGCTCGGTCAACCCGATCGACGACACCGCGTCGAAGCCGGTCTCGGCGATGTCCCGGTAGTCGGAGTGCCGGACCTCGGCGAGATCCGAGAGGCCCTCGTCGGCAATGGCCTTCTGCGCCCACGCGGCCTGCTCGGCGGACAGCGTCACCCCGATCACCTTGACGCCGCGCCGGGCCGCGAAGCGGACCATCGAGCCCCAGCCGCAGCCGATGTCGAGCAGTCGGTCGCCCGCCTTGAGCCCGAGCTTGTCGAACACCAGCCGGTACTTGTTCTCCTGCGCGTCCTCGAGGCTCTGGTTCGGTGACTTGTACGCCGCGCAGGTGTAGGTCATCGACGGGCCGAGCACGTGCTCGTAGAAGGTGTTCGACACGTCGTAGTGATGGTGGATGACCTCGGCGTCGCGGGTCTTGGAGTGGCGCATGCCCTCCGCGAGCCGGCGCCAGCGGGGGAGGGCCTCCTGCGGCGGAGGGGCGATGGGCCGCAGCAGGTCCCAGCCGAGCGAGCGGGTGATGCTCGCGATCGTCAGCGCCGACGGCCGCCGGAAGTGCAGGTCGTCGCCCATCACCCGGAGGACCTCGTACGGGTCACCAGGGTGGACCCCGGTCGCCTCGAGGTCGCCCGCGACGTAGGCGCGTGCCATGCCGAGGTCGCCGGGCGCGGTCGCCAGGTAGGTGGTGCCCCGCGGGGACTTGAGCGTCAGGCCGTACTCGGCGTCCTCCGGACCCGCGGCGCTGCCGTCGTATGCGGTGAAGCGGACCGGGATGTCACCGTCCGCGACGGTCTCGAGGATCTCGGCGATCGAGAGCTTGTGGTGGCCGTTACGGGTCTGGGTACTGGCGTCTTTGAACGTGGTCACTTGCGTTGCACCGCCTTCGAATACAGGTCCAATAGTCGCGAATCGGGGTCGTACTTCTGCTTGAGGATGGAGTAGTTGTCGCCGCCGTAGAGGCGGGCGAAGTCGTCGGCGTCGTAGTAGGAATCCGAGTACAGGGACTTGTGCCCGTCGAACCGTCCGACGGTGTTCTCGATCAGCCGGTTCGCCGCGCCGTCCTGCGCGCCTGGCGCGATCGGCACCGACGACCAGAAGCCGACGTTGACATAGGTGCGCTTCGGTTCGAGCGGGTACAGCGGCCACGGCCGCACGGCGGACGCGCCCGCGGGCCCTGGCTCGCGCAACCGCAGCGGGCACAGCCACAGCGGCTCGATGGGGATCTCGCGCAGGAACCAGGACACGAAGTCCGCGGTGTGCTCGATCGGCACCTCGACGTCCTGCACGACCCGTTCGCGCGGCGGATTGCCCTTGCGGCGCTCGAGCCTGTCGCCGATGTCGTACTTCTGGTCGAGGGCGATCAGCTTCCAGTAGAAACTGCTGCGCCGGTAGCGCTTCGGCCACAGGCGTCTGATCCGCGGATTCTGCGCGCCGAACGCCCGCGAGCACCAGAACCAGTCGGTGTCCCAGCGCCACAGGTAGTCCGCGATCGTGAGCCGATCCGTTGAGCGCTGCTGCAGCGACCGGTAGTAGATCTGCTGACCCGTGTAGTCGCTGACCGGGCCGCCCTCATCGGTCTGCGTGCCGAGGGTCAGATAGGCCTCGGTCGCCGAGAACACCACGCCGTCGAGGTAGTCCACCGCGACGCCGTCGTGGCTGCGATCGCTGCCGATCCGGTCCATCGCGTTCTGTAGGTCGGTGAGGTCGTCGAAGCGCAGGTGCCGCAGCGCCACAAACGGTTTCACCGGTTCCAGTTCGATGCGGAGCCGGGTGGAGTAGCCGAGGGTGCCGTAGGAATTGGGGAACCCCCAGAACAGGTCCGAGTGCTCGCCGTCGGGGGTGGCGGTGATGATCTCCCCGCTGCCGGTCAGCACATCGATCTCGAGAACCGACTCGTGCGGCAGCCCGTTCCGGAACGAGGTCGACTCGATGCCGAGGCCGGTGACGGCGCCCCCGAGGGTGATGGTCTTGAGTTGGGGGACCACCAGCGGCGCCAGGCCGTACGGCAGGGTCGCGGCGACCAGGTCCTCGTAGGTGCACATGCCCGCGACGTCCGCGGTGCGGGCGGCGGGGTCGACCGAGATCACCCCGTCGAGTCCCGACACGTCGAGGCCGGGCGCATTCGTCTTTGCCCGCGCCCGGAACAGGTTTGAGGTCTTCTTCGCCAGGCGCACCGTCGCGGAGGGCGGGATCGCGTGATAGCTGGCGAGCAGACGCTGGACACCGGCACGATGGGCCGCCGCGCCGGTGTGACCCGGCGTGGATGTTCGTCGACCCAGTCGTTGCAACGCACTCTGAGAGGCAGCCACCCCCCGACGCTATCGCCTGGGTGCGACACCGGCCACCCAAGTGGAAGTCGGTCCGGCGAAACGTCACGCAAATGTTGCGAACCGGTCGCGATCCGGGGGTCGCGGCACCGCTGTGATCCGACGCACACGGGGTCGAGTGGGCTGGCCCGGCGGTTCTCGGAGCGGGCACCATGACGGGGTCGGCCACACAGCGTCGAGGTCGGACGGGTCCTCCGGGTCCGGCGAGCAGAGCTAAGGAGATCCACAGTGGGACAGGTCAGCGCCAGCAGTTCGGTCGAGGTCGCGGCGACACCGGAGCGGGCGCTCGCGGCGCTCACCGACTACGAGACGGTGCGACCCCGCATCCTCACCGAGCAGTACCTGGACTACCGGGTCCTCGAGGGCGGCCAGGGCGCGGGCACGGTCGCGCAGTGGACGCTGAAGGCGACCGAGAAGCGTTCGCGTGACATCAAGGCCACCGTCACCGTCGACGGCAACACCGTCACCGAGAAGGACGCCAACTCCACTCTCGTCACCACCTGGACCGTCGCCCCGTCCGGCGCGGGGTCCACGGTCACCACGACCACCGAGTGGAAGGGTGCGGGCGGCATCGGCGGCTTCTTCGAGCGCACCTTCGCGCCGGGCGGGCTGCGGAAGATCCAGGCGGCCGTGCTGGCGAACCTGGCCCGCGAACTGGCCTGACGCGGCCCCGACGCGGCCGCTGACCGATGCGTTCGGTCAGCGGCCGTCGAGATAGCGGACGATGCCGAACACCACCGCTTGCGCGTACCGGGCCCTGCCCTCCTCGCTGGTCATGGCGCGCGCCTCGTCCGCGTTGCGCATGTTGCCCAGCTCGACCAGGATCGACGGCCGCTCGGACAGATTGAGTCCGCTCAGGTCGTCGCGGGGCATCAGCCCGCCGGTGCCCACGTAGGTGGACGGGGTGAGGCCGGACGTCTCGAGTGCGTCGCGCATGGACTTGGCGAACGCGAGCGAGGCGCCTGCCTGCACCGCGTTCAGCGGCGGCGCGGAGAAGCAGACGTGGAATCCGTGCTGGTCCGGAGCGGCGCCGTCGGCGTGGATCGCGACCACCACGTCGGCACCGGACGCGTTGGCGTCGGCGGCCCGCCGGTCCACGCACGCGGCGACGGAGGTGTCGTCGTCCCGGCTCAGCAGCACCCGGGCGCCGAGATTCTCGAGTTCGGTGCGCATCTGGGCGACGACGGCCCAGTTGAGGGAGTGCTCGGGGAAGCCGCCGTCGGTGCTCGTTCCGGTTGTCTGGCACTCCTTCGTGCCGCCGCGCCCGGTCGGCACCTGCGTCGTCATGCCTGCGTCGTTGGCACCGTTGTGGCCGGGATCGAGGAACACCGTCTTGCCCTGGAGCGTCGCCGATCGCACCAGCTCGGCGGCGGTGGTGGTGGGGGCCGCGGTCACGCCCGAGGCGGTCTCGGTGGGGATGGTGCAGCCCGTGAGCACCAGCGCCGAGGCAGCGGCGGCCGTGAGCAGGACGCTCCGGTACCCGGCAGACTTCGCACGCACGGACCCACGCTATCCGGATGCGGCTACGCTGACGGGGCAACACGCAGAAAGGACATCGACGTGCAGCCCGGTGGACAACCCGATATGCAGCAGCTCCTCGCGCAGGCCCAGCAGATGCAGCAGCACCTGATGGCCGCGCAGGCAGAGATCGCCGAGGCGGAGGTCACCGGCCAGGCCGGCGGTGGACTCGTGACCGCCACGGTCAAGGGAACCGGTGAGGTCGTCGCGTTGACGATCGACCCGAAGGTCGTCGATCCCGAGGACGTCGAGACCCTGCAGGACCTGGTGATCGGTGCGATCGCGGACGCATCGGGCAAGGCGCAGGAGATCGCGGCGGGCAAGCTCGGCCCCCTCGCGGGCGGCCTGCCCGGGCTCCCCTTCTAGAGGCCGCGGTGTACGAGGGTCCGGTACAGGATCTGATCGACGAGCTCGGCAAACTGCCGGGCATCGGGCCCAAGAGCGCGCAGCGCATCGCCTTCCACCTGCTCAGTGTGGAGCCGCCGGACATCGACCGGCTGCAGAACGCGCTGCAGCGGGTCCGCGACGGCGTGCAGTTCTGCGTCGTGTGCGGGACGGTGTCCGACAGGGAGAAGTGCCGGATCTGTGCGGACGCCCGCCGCGACCGCACCGTCATCTGTGTCGTCGAGGAGCCGAAGGACGTCCAGGCGGTGGAGCGGACGCGGGAGTTCCGCGGCCGGTATCACGTGCTCGGCGGCGCGCTCGACCCGCTCAGCGGTGTCGGACCGGACCAGCTCCGTATTCGGGAGCTGTTGGCGCGCATCGGCAATCAGGAGGACGGCGTCGACGTCTCGGAGGTGATCATCGCGACCGATCCGAACACCGAGGGCGAGGCCACCGCGACGTATCTGGTCCGGATGCTGCGCGACTTCCCCGGCCTGACGGTCTCCCGGCTGGCCTCGGGTCTGCCGATGGGCGGCGACCTGGAGTTCGCCGACGAGCTCACCCTCGGGCGGGCGCTCTCGGGGCGCCGGACCCTCTGACGCAACCGGCGAATCGAGCAACTCCGGCTGTGCCGGGACGGCGGATTCCGGTGTTAGCGTGGGTGTATGCCGGTCCTTGGGCCAGGGGCGCGAACGACCACGGGAGCTCTCGCGAGGCGCACCCGGATCGGGGTCTTCGTGTGCTCCGTTGCCTTTGTGATCGCGGTATCTCCTGGACGGGGGACCGCCGGTGCGCAGGAGGCTGTTCCGCCGCTGCCCGGCGGCGGGCTCCCGGCGATCGTCGACTCGATCGTGCCGCCCCCGGCGTTAGGCCCCCCGCCGCGCGAGGTGCCGCCGATAGCGGCCGCTCCGGGTGAGTCCGCCGGAATCCAGGCGCTGCGGATCGCGGTCATGCCCTCGGACGTGGGCGACCCGTTCTTCGACGAGTGGCCGGATTCGCTGGGGGACAGCGCGAACGGCGACGTGCTGGAGACGAGGGACGTCACCGCGGCGGCGGCTCCCCTCGTCGGCGCGCCGGTGCGCGAGGTCCGGCAGCTCAAGGTCCGGACGACCGACTCCGCGGGCGTGCCCTCGTTCGCGACCGCGACGCTGGTCATGCCCGCCACGCCGTGGGCGGGACCGGGTGGCCGTCCGGTCGTGGTCAACAACCTGCCCATCGATGCGCTCGGGCGCGCCTGCACGCCCGGCTACACGTTGGCACACGGCCCGAGCCTGTCCACCAACGTCGCCGACTTCGTCCCGCCGACCACCGCGTTGGCGACCCTGCACGGCTACGCGGTCCTCATCCCGGACCACGAGGGACCCCGGATGGCCTACGCCGAGCCGTATGTCGCGGGGCACGCGGTCCTGGACACCATCCGCGGACTGCGCCGCGCGCTGCCCGACGAGTTCGGCGCGAGCAAGTTCGCGATGACGGGCTACTCGGGCGGGGCGATCGCCACCAACGGCGCGGTCAAGCTGATCGACTCCTACGCCCCGGACCTGGCCGGTGACATCGTCGGTGCCGCGCTCGGCGGGGTCCCCGCCGACTTCGAGATGCTCACCAGGAGCATGAACGGCAACCTCGCGACCGGGCTGTTCCACGGCGCGACCCTTGGGATCGCCAGGGAACGCACCGAGATCCTCGGCCTGGCCAACAACCTGGCGCAGCAGCTTGCCACCTCCCCGCTCAAGGACCAGTGCGTCGTCACGCTCGGCGCGGCGGGCGTGACGTTCCTGCCGATGGAGGTGATGGCCGACATCGAGAACCCGTTCGCGTCGCCGCAGGCGCGCGAGCTCTATCGCGTCATGAAGATGGACGGCATCGCGTCCGGCGCCCCGCTGTACATCTACAACGGCGCGCAGGAGTTCTGGATCCCCGCCGCGGGGGCGCGGGACCTCTACGAGGAGCAGTGTGGGCTCGGCGTTCCCGCGGTGTACCGGGAGGTGTTCGGCGAGCACCTCATCGCCGCGGTCACCGGCTATCCCGGGGCGCTCCATTGGCTCGACGAGCGGTTGCGCGGGATCCCCGCGCCGGACGAGTGCCCGCCCGCGTGATCGTGGGAGGTCGGGACGGTGCGTCGGTTCAGACCCGTTCCGTCAGGGTGGCCAGGCCGTCGCCGGACAGGTCCACCAGTCCGGCGGGACGTCCCGTCATCGCGAGGACGAGGGAGAGCATCGGTCCCGTCACCTCCGGTCCTGACCCCGTGGACCAGGTGCCGTCCTGGGCGCGGAGGGTGAGCCCGGAAATGCGGGTCTTGGTGCCGATCAGCAGGTTCGAGCCCTTGAAGAAGTCCGCGACGCGGACCAACGCGTCCGGCGGGTACTCGTGGGTGATGCCGAGGGGGCGCCGGATGTCCTCGGCATGCACGATGGTCTCGCCGAGCCAGGTGTCGACCGGGCCGGGCGGTGCGGAGGACCTGTTAGCGGCGGACCGGAACTGTGCGAGGGTGTCGGCAGGGGTGCCCGCGGTCTCCCGTGCGATCTCTTTCGCGAACATCGGCTCGAAGCGAAACCCGGTCCCCGCCATCTTGCGGACGAACCGCGCGGGCGTCATCTTCGCGGTCGCGGTCATGTGACCGAGCGTCTCCCACACCGACCATTGCCCGCACAGCGACGGGGTCGACCACTGCTCGTCCGTGAGCGAGGCGAGGTCGTCGGCGAGGGCCGACCGCTCGGCGTGAATCGTGGGCCATGGGCTGGGTGGTGCCATGGTGCCTCCCGGGGCAGTTGCCGACGGACCGCACGGTGGGTGCGACCCTGCCGTCATCGGTACCTCCGACGATCGTCCTCGGTGCCCGTTTCCGCAATCGCGTCCGGTTCAGGCGTCGCGAAATTCACCCCTGATTCGCAGGTCAGAACTATTGCCGAGGGTGCAGGGCCGGGCGTACTCTCAGTGGTGCGGATCAAGAAGAAAGACCGGTAACGGTCAATAACTTGAGAAGCAGAGATCCGGCCGAGGATGCGATTAATCGCTACATCCCCGGCCGAACCCCTGTCTGGGGGAAGTTCGCACTCCCGAAGCTCGGCGAGCCGTCCGGCGCATGGTGTGATCCCGGTTGCGGTCGCCCGACCCCTTACCGCTCGTCGATCGTCCAGGTGATGCCGAAGGGTGCGAGTGCGTCGAGGAACCCCTCGGCGTCGAAGGCCTCGGCCGCCGTGAGCACGCCCGCCTCGGCAGCGCCGTCCGCGAGCCGAACCGCCGCCTCGACCGCCATCAGTGCCGAGTCGACGTACGAGTCCGGGCCGCTCACCACGCCGCGAACCGTGCGGCCGTCCGCGCCGAAGGCGTCGACCACGAAGTCGTAGCTCAATCCCGGGGTGGGCTCGTTCGGCAACGATTCGACGATCTCCGCGCTCAGGCCGCTCAGCTGGCCGTGGAATGCGGTCTCCAGCACGCCCTCCACATAGGAGACGTCGGAGTGGCGTGGGATCGTGAGTACCGGGGGTTGCGGGAATTTCGACACGCTGGTGGGCTCGGTGGCGCCTGGGAAGGTCATCTCGGCGCGCCTCGCGGCTCCGCCGGTCCGCAGTCCACCTTCCTGGAAGTGCCAGCCGCCGCTGCGAAACCAGTCCAGGCCGGCCAGTACCGTCTGCGCACTGCCCTTCGACCCGTTGCCTTCCTTCGTACCGGCGAGGCTCATCGTGATCTCCACCGGGCCCGTCAGCCGTCGCGAGGTCAGGTAGCCGAGGAGGTCACCGGGGAGATTGCTGTTGGTGATGCCGGGGACCACCGTCACCCCGGCCCGCACGGCACGGGCGGCGTAGTCGTCGAAGGCCCGTTTGAGGAAGAGTTGCTCGCCGGACAGGTCGGTGTAGTGCGCCCCGGCGTCGATCGCGGCCGCGAGCACCGCTTCGCCGTGGTCCACGTATGCGGGCAGGCTGCTGATCACCGCGTCGGCGCCGGTGAATGCCGCCACCAATGCGTCGTGATCGCCGAGGTCCGCGACCCGAACCTCGGCGTCGGGCAGCCCTGCGGTCGCGGCGGCGGCGTGCATCCGATCGGCGTTGCGGCCCACCAGGATCGAGGTGATGCCGCGGCGGTTCAGCTCGGTGAGGACGGAGCCGCCCGTGACCCCGGTGGCGCCGTAGATCGCGATCGTCTTGGCGGTGTCGGTGGAGTTCGTTGTTGTCATGATTCCAACGGTATGGACATCGATTCAGTGAGCCAATGGCCGATTTGCTCATTTCTATGCCTCAAGCGCTCACACTCTGAGCGCTAAGGTGACGTTGTGGACATTCTCAGCGAAGCCGTGGCCGCGATCCGCACGGGCAACCCGACGTCCGGAATGTTCGTCCGTCATGCGCCATGGGGGCGTAGGTACCCGGTGGTGCCGGGCGCCGGTTTCCACGTGGTGCTCGAGGGCTCCTGCTGGCTGGTGCCGCCCAGCGGCGCACCCATGGCGCTCGGCGTCGGCGACGTCGTCTTCATGCCTCGCGGCGCAGACCACGACCTGGTGGACAGTCTCGGCAGTTCGGTCACCGAGAACGCGCAACCGGGAGAGCCGAGGGAGATATCCGGCCCGGGCGTGCGGACGGCATTGCTGTGCGGGGCATACGGACTGGGCAGGCAGCGACGTCATCCGCTGATGGGCGAGCTGCCCGAATTCGTCCATCTCCCCGCACGTCTCGGCCGCCACGCGTCGCTGCGCGGCGCCGTGGACCTACTCGTCGCTGAGATCGCCGAACCGAGACCGGGTGGCGACGCAGCGGTGTCCGCATTGCTGGACACCCTGTTGCTGTTCATCTTGCGTGCGTGGCTCGACGACCAGGCTCGGGATCGCACCACCGGTTGGGCGGGTGCTCTCGCGGATCCAGCGGTTGCCGCCGCCCTGCGCGCCGTCCATGACGATCCTGCCCGCTCGTGGACGGTGCCGGCCCTCAGCGACGTCGCCGGCGTCTCGCGGGCGACTCTGGCCAGGCGTTTCACCGCCACGGTCGGCGAGCCGCCACTGACCTACGTGACCCGATGGCGCATGCTGACCGCCGCACGCCTGCTGCGCGAGACCGACGGCCCGGTCGGCGTGGTGGCCCGAAAGGTCGGCTACAGCTCCGAATTCGCATTCGCCAAGGCGTTCAAGCGCGAATACGGACTCGCTCCAGGGCAGTATCGCCGCGCCGAGGACAAGCCACCACTCGTCGCGGTCTGACCGGATCGTGCGCTCTGCAACTCGCCGAGTGCGCGATCCGGCCGACCGCGAGACGATCAGCTGAGCAGCTTCGCCTTGAGGTCGGCGATGTCCTGGCTCGTCAGACCGAGTCCCTGGCTCACGTAGTTGTCGAAGCTGCCGTACTTCTGGTCCGCCGCGGCGAAGGCGTTGTCGAGCCAGGCCTGCTCAACGGGATTGGGCCCGCTGATGCTCCCGAGGCTGCCCAGCCCGCCGCTGTTCGGGTCGACGTACTCGTTGCTGAGCATGTAGTCGGCGTTCACGGTCTCGCGGGGGACGCCGAGGATGGTGAGCAGGACCGCCGACAGCCAACCGGTGCGGTCCTTGCCGCTCGTGCAGTGGTAGAGCACCGTGTCGGGGGAGTTCTTGATGTCGAGTAGGGCGGCCTTGAATGCGGCGGAGGCGCCGGCATCGGTCGGCATGACCTTGTAGAACTCGGCCAGGTTCAGCATCGCGATCGCGTTGGCGGGGTTCGAGCCCGCGACGTCGCGGTTCACCCAGGTGGCGCCGGCGGGGAGCTTGTCCTGGGCGCGGGAGATCTCGAAGCTGCTCCGCAGGTCTTCGACCGTCTTGACGTTCAGCTGCACGAGCTTGGCCAGGTCGTCCGCGGTCAGCGCGTTGAGGGCATCGCTGCGCAGCACCAGCCCGGATCGGACGGTCTTCCCGTCGGTGGTGGTGTAGCCGCCCAGGTCGCGGGCGTTCGGAGCGCCCGTCAGGTGCAGCGAATGATCGGTCGCGGCGATCGCCACGACCGGCGTCGGTGCGGCCGCTGCGATCGACGGGACGGGAGCGAGCAGGAGGCCGGCGGTCAGGGCGAGGGCCGCCGCGGACTTGGTCCGGATCAGGGTGCGGTGGGACACAGAGGGTTCCCCTCTTTCGGTCGAGGTGCATTGGCATGGTGCTCGAGCGAGATCGGCTCGAGGGTAGCCACGTGTCGGACCGCGAGAGGGGGATTTCGTTAAAATACGGTATGTAATTGCTGTGGTGGCTCCGGCCCGGCGTTGCCCTCGAGAAGCTCCAGGGCAACGCCGCCGCGCTGAATACGAGCCCCGCTCGTCGCGGTCTGACCGGTCCTAGCGGCCGACCGCGAGGCGCTCCCGCCGCAGCCGGTCGACCTCCTCGAGCTCCAACGGCTCGAGGGCGTCGACGCCAAGCGCGCGGGCCAACAGCAGGTCAGCCAGCTCCGGGTTGCGGGCCAGCGCGGGCCCGTGCATGTAGGTGCTGATCACCGAGCCCTGCACCACGCCCTCCAGCCCGTCGCCGACGCCGTTGCCGACGCCGTGCGTGACCCGGCCGAGCGGCTTCGCGTCCGCGCCGAGGCTGGTGCCGCCGCGATGGTTCTCGAACCCGGTCAGCGGCTGGGTCAGCCCGTCGAGCAGGGGTCGGGTGATCACCTCGCCGATCGAGCGCTCGGCCTGCGGCGAGGTGGTGACGTCGAGCAGCGACACGCCCTCGACGCGTTCGCCCGCGGACGTCTCGTACCAGTGACCGAGCACCTGGATGGCCGCGCAGATCGCCAGCACGGGGGCGCCGCGACCGGCCGCCTTCTGCAGTCCGGGGTAGCGGGCCAGGTGCCGGGTCGCGAGGCGCTGCGCCGAATCCTCCGCGCCACCAAGGGTGTACACGTCCAGCGACTCGGGCACCGGATCGGACAGCGTGATCTCGACGATCTCCGCGTCGATGCCGCGCATCCGCAGCCGCTGGCGCAGGATCAGCGCGTTGCCGCCGTCGCCGTAGGTGCCCATCACGTCGGGCAGCACCAATCCGATCCGCACCGTCGACTCAGGCATCCCTGTTCTCCTTCGCGATGGCCGTGTTCAGGTCACGGAACGCCGTGTAGTTGGCCAGCACCTCCACCCGCCCGGGCGGACAGGATGCGATGGCGCGCAGTGGGTTCGGCTCCAGGGTGTGCTCGACGCCGGCGTAGGTCAGGCGGACCGCGAGGTCCGTCGCCCGCTCGCCGGACGCCACCACCTTGACGCCCTCGAAATGTTCGAACCGAACGTCCCACAGCCAGGACAGGTCCTCACCGTCGGGCACCTGGCCGTTGACCGCGATGACCAGCCCGTCGACATCGTGGTCGATCATCGACAGCGCCTCCTGCCATCCGGCCGGGTTCTTGGCAAGGAGCATCCGAAGCGTGTGTGCGCCGACCTGGACGGTGCTGTACCGACCGGCGATCTCGCGGACCGAGGCGGCCGCGGCGACGGCGTCCTCCGCGCGAGCGCCCAGCGAAACTGCCGCCGCGACGGCCTGGGCGGCGTTGCCGCGGTTCGCCTTTCCCGGCAGCGTCAGCGACATCGGGATCTTCGATCCGTCCGGCCCGTAGAGATGGTCGTCGTCGAGCCACCAGTCGGGGGTCGGCCGCTCGAAGTCGGTGCCGGTGCTGCGCCAGTGGTTGTAGGCGATGCCCGTCGCGTCGCCCGTGCGCTCCTCCCAGACGATCGGCTCGCCGCTGCGCGGGCAGCTCACGGAGTCGCTCGCCCAGCCGCCGCCCGCCGCGACCCACACCACGTTGGGTGCGTCGTAGGCGGCGGACGCGACGAGCACGTCGTCACAGTTGGCGATCACCACGGCGTCGGGATGCTTGGCCAGGCCCGCGCGCAGCCTGCGCTCGATCATGTTGATCTCGCCGACCCGGTCGAGCTGGTCGCGGCTGAGATTGAGCAGCACGATCGCCTGGGGCTGCAGGGCGTCGCTGACGTGCGGGACGTGCAGCTCGTCGACCTCGATGGCGGCCAGCGACGCGTCCACGTGGGAGCTGAGCGCAGCGACGATGCCCGCGTCCATGTTCGCGCCGTCGGCCTGGGTCGCGACATCGCCGATGGTGGCGAGCGCCGCCGCCGTCATCCGGGTGGTCGTCGACTTGCCGTTCGTCCCTGTGATCACGACGGTGCGCTTGCCGCTGCCGAGCTGGGTCATCAGGGTGGGGTCGATCTTGAGGGCGATCAGGCCGCCGATCATCGAGCCCTTGCCCCGGCCCGCCTTCTGCGAGGCCCAGGACGCCGCGGCGGCGGCGCGCAGCGCGAGACGGCCGCGCACGGAGAATCGGGTGGCCGGGCGGGTCGCCCCGGAATTGCCCGGGCGGGTGGCCCCATCATGACGTGTAGACACGGGCAGAGTTTTCCACACCCGCGGCCACGGTCAGATTCGTGCAGGTTCCTGGGTGGGCATCGTCACTGGAGCGGCCGTCGCCGGAGTCGTCGACGCGGGCTCGAGCGCGGCGGACGCAGTGGTCGGTCGCGCCATGCCGCCGAGGCAGCCGCCGACCACGACCACCGCGCCGACCAGCGACAGGACGCTGGGCCGCTCGCCCAGCACCAGCCAGGCGGCCCCGATCCCGACGACCGGCACGAGCAGCGAGAACGGCGCGACGACGCCCGCCGGGTAGCGGCTCATCAGCGCGGACCACAGCCCGGACCCGGCGATGGTGCCGAGCAGGACGATGTACGCGAGTCCGGCCAGGGCGGGCCAGCCGTCGGCGCTGAAGGAGTCACCGAGGGCGGACCAGCCCGCGGTGGGGCCCTCGACCGCGGCGGAGAGCGCCAGCATGGGAAGCGGCGCCACCACGGTCATCCACAGGGTCAGCCGCAGCGGGTTGTCCGCCCGGGCGAGCCGGTTGCCGAGGTTGCCGAACGCCCAGCCGAGCGCGGCGAGCAGGGTGAGCAGCACCGGCAGCAGCGCCGCATGCTGGGCGCGGTCCCAGCCGATCATCGTCATCCCGCACACCGCGACCGCGATCCCGAGGAGTTGGCGGCTGCTGACGTGCTCGCGCAGGAGCAGGGCGCCGAGCACCACGGTGAACGGCGCCGAGGCCTGCAGCACGAGGGAGGCCAGCCCGGTCGGCATGCCGGTGTTCATCGCCCAGAACAGGAACCCGAACTGCGCCACGCCGAATCCGAACCCGTACAGCAGCAGCCAGCGCACCGGCACGTTCGGCCGCGGCACGAACAGCACCACCGGGATCGCGATGACCAGGAACCGCAGCGCCGCGAAGAAGAACGGCGGGAAGTGGTCGAGCCCGGCGCGGATCGCGAGGAAGTTCAGTCCCCACAGCAGCGCGACGGTCAGTCCGAGGGCTCGGTCACGGTTGGTCATGGGGTTAATCGTGAGCGAGCGAAAGCATCAGAACAATCGAATAAAAATGGACGGTTGATGTAGATCTTCTACATCAACCGCCCATTGGCCGTGGCAGTCGGCTATCGGGCCAGTGCCTGTTCGTGGACGCCCTGGACGGCGCGGCCGGAGGGGTCGGCCATCGCTGCGAACTCGGGGTCCCACTCGAGTGCGGCGGGGGTGGAGCAGGCGATGGACTTGCCGCCAGGCACGGTGGCCGCGCAGGCCTCGCCGGGGAAGTG
>NZ_JBSGTR010000063.1:0-33361 GCF_053607505.1 Rhodococcus sp. NPDC055112 | reverse complement strand
AGCTGACTGCTCGTGCGGGGCCGCCTCCGCCCTGCCCCGGGCTACAGAGGGGGCGGCGAGGCGCACCGATGGTGCCGCGCCCGCACCCGAGGGGCCGCCGTGCTCCGCCTGGCCGCTGTTGGCGCCCGTCGTCAACGACGCGAACAGGGCGGCGAGATCCAGGTCGCTCGAGCCGCCCCCGCAGTCGTCATCGTCGGTGGGGGTCTGGTTCGTGCTGTCGCACGTCTGCGCCGGGGGCGGGGTCGGGGTCGCATTTGCGATCGCCGGTGCGGCCATAAGCCCTGCGCCGACGAGGAACAGGCACGCGATAGAACGCCGAGTCATTCGTACTCCTGTGCAATCACATCCGGCCCCCATGGCGGTGCCGGCTCTCGATGCGCGAGACCCTACATATACGGACGTCCGTTCAGGGCGATTCTCCGAAAATTGCCAAAACCCAGCCGATCTCGACGGTTTGCTGCATGCCGCCGGTGATCGTGCCGCCGCCGGCCGCACCGCCCGAGCTACCCAACTCGAGCAGGTCCATGATCGATCCCGAGCCCGACCCGGATCCGCCCGCGCACGTGTCAGGGTTCCCCGGACTGCCTGCGGGTCCGATCAGCTTCACGGGCACCCCGCCCGCAGGCGTCCCCGCGGCGCGGGGGCACCCGGTGACAGTGCCTGCGACGTCGTTGGCCGGCGATGCGAACCAGGTCTGGTACACCGGCAGACCCGATCGCCGGCAGTGGGTGAAGGTCAGCGTTTCGAGGGCCGCGGTCGGCTCGAACCAGGCTGCGGCACACTAACGTGCTGGACCGTATCGCAACTTCGATGGACGCCGAGCAGAATCAGGCAGGAATAGCATGACGGACAAGACACTTGGGCTGGCCGTGATCGGGACCGGCTTCGGATGCATCACCCACGTACCGGCGTTCCGGGATGCCGGGTTCGAGGTCCGTGCGCTCGTCGGCCGCGATCGAGCCCGCACCGCTGACCGTGCCGAGCGCATGGGGATCCCGCACGCCGCGACCTCCCTCGACGAGGCGCTCTCGGTCGCGGACATCGATGCGGTCACCATCGCTACGCCACCGCACACCCATGCCGCTCTGGCCGTCGAGGCAGCCGAGCGAGGGCTGCATGTGGTGTGCGAGAAGCCGTTCGCGGCAGACCTGACCGAGGCCAGGACGATGCTGGCCGCCGCCGAGAAGTCCGGCGTCGTGCACATGGTAGGCACCGAGTTCCGCTATGCGAGCCCCCAGGCGCTGCTTGCCAGGCAGATCCGCAGCGGGGTGATCGGCGCCCCGCGGCTGGCCACCTTCCTCATGCATCTGCCGCTGTTCGCCGCCGAGGGCAGCGAGGCGCCCGGCTGGTGGACCGACGCGAGCAGCGGCGGTGGCTGGCTCGGCGCACAGGGCACCCACATGATCGACCAGATCCGCAGCACCCTGGGCGAATTCGAGATGGTCAGCGCCGGATTGCCGGTCGTCGCCGACCGCGGGCAGAGCGCGGAGGACTCCTTCACCGTGCACTTCCGCACCGCGGAGGGAGTCGACGGGGTGCTGCAGAGCACGGTCGGCGCGTGGGGGCCGCTGCTGATGACGACCCGCATCGCGGGCACGCTTGGAACCCTGACAATCAACGGCGACAAGGTGTTTCACGCTGACTCGACCGGCGAGCACGAGGTGCCGATGCCCGCCGACCTGGACAACCCGGCCCCACAGCCGCCGCCGCACGACCTGTTCCAGACCACCTACGACTGGATGCACTCGACAGGGCTGGACCGCGCCCCGTATGCCCGGCTCGCCGATGCGTTCCGCAGGCGCATCCTCGGACAGGCCCCCGACCCGAACGAGCCCCCGGCGGCGACCTTCCGGGACGGCGTCGCGGGACAGGCTGTGCTGGACGCTATTCGCCACTCGGCACGCGAGGGGCGGTCCGTGCGGGTCGAGGCCCCCTAGCCCGGCCGATTCTGGCCTCGACCGGGGGCGACCGCCTACCCTCCGAGGTGTGCCCGCCGCCCCCCTCCCCATCCGCGACGGCCTCAACCCCACCCGGCTGAGGCTGCCCGAACGCGGCCCATGGACCACGGTGATGGAGTACCTGCTCGCCCGGTTCCCCGACGATGCGGCGCGGCTCCGGGAGAAGGTCGCCCTGGCCGAGGTGATGGGCGGGGACGGGGTGCCGGTCACCAGTGAGACCGAGTTCGCGCCGCGTGCGTTCGTGTACCTCTACCGGGACCCGCCGGTCGAGGCGCGGGTGCCGTTCGAGATCGAGATCCTGCACCGGGACCGGGACCTGCTGGTCGTGGACAAGCCGCACTTTCTCGCCAGCACGCCGCGGGGCAGGCACATCGTGGAGTCGGCACTGGTCCGGCTGCGCCGCGACCTGGAGCTCCCCGAGCTCACCCCCGCGCATCGCCTGGACCGCGTGACGGCGGGCGTGCTGGTGTTCACGGTCCGACAGGAGGCCCGACGGGCGTACCAACTGCTGTTCGAACAGCGGCTGGTGCGCAAGGAGTACGAGGCGATCGCCGGATTCGACCCGGCGCTGAAGCTGCCGCTGAGCGTGCACAGCCGCATCGTGAAGGAACGCGGGATGCTGCAGTGCATCGAGGCACAGGGGGAACCGAACGCCCACACCCGCATCGAACTGTTCGAGGCACGCGGCGATCTGGCCCGATATCGACTGCTCCCGAGCACCGGAAAGATGCACCAGCTGCGGGTTCACCTGAACTCACTCGGCATCCCGATCGTCGGCGACAGCTTCTATCCGAGACTGTATGACGTTGCGCCGGAAGACTATTCGAATCCACTGCAACTGCTGGCCCGTGCGGTCGAGTTCACCGACCCGCACACAGGCGAGCCGAGGCGCTTCGTGAGCGAGCGGCGCCTGTCCGCATGGGAGCGGACCAGCAAACCCAACCCTTAGCGTATTGCCAAGGAGCGCACACGGTGCGCTCACAGATCTCGGTCACCATCGGTATATCGGAAAAGCACGAACCGCCGGACACCCCGGCGGATCCACACACCGATCGGAGCCCGAGATGATCGACATCGGCATGATCCTCCAGCGCGCGGACGACACCGCGGACCTCTTCACGGATCGCGACTTCCTCGAGGCCGTCGCGCGGGCCGCGAACCTCCGCCAGGCCCACATCCTCGCAGAGCTGCTGACCACCACCGGCCACGAGGAGGACGCCGACCAGTTCCTGGCCGCACACGCCGCATCCTGCCTCACGGACCTGCCGGAGGCGGCCTGAGACACCGGCGAACCCACAGGTAGGCGACCTACTACGCACTGTAGTGGAGTACGTCACAATACTGGCATCTCAGATGCAAGTTAAATACCGTCAGGTCATGACCCTCTCCCCCGCATCCACCGAAGTCATCAAGGCGACCCTCCCCGCCGTGGGCGCTGCCATCGAGGACATCACCGCGCTCTTCTATCCGAAGATGTTCGCCGCCCATCCCGAACTCGAACGCGATCTGTTCAATCGGGGCAACCAGAAGCAGGGCCAGCAGCAGAAGGCCCTCGCCGGCGCGATCGCCGCATTCGCGGCACTGCAGGTCAGCCCGGATGCCCCCCGCACGGAACTGATCATGTCGCGGATCGCGAACAAGCACGCCTCGCTCGGGATCACCGCGGACCAGTACGTGATCGTGCACAAGTACCTGTTCGAGGCGATCGTGGAGGTCCTCGGCGAAGCCGTCACCCCGGAGGTGGCGGCCGCATGGGACGAGGTCTACTGGCTGATGGCCGACACCCTGATCGGTCTCGAGGCCGACCTCTACTCGGCGTCCGCGGTCGTGGCAGGCGACGTCTGGCGCCGAATGGTGGTGGGCCGACGCGTCCTCCAGTCCGCGGACACCGTCACCTTCATCCTCGAGCCGGCCGACGGCCGACCCCTGCCCGCATACCGGCCGGGGCAGTACGTCTCGGTCGGCGTCCGACTGCCCGACGGCGCCCGCCAGATCCGGCAGTACAGCCTGGTCGGCGCGCCGTCACAGTCCGAGTGGCAGATCAGCGTCAAGGCGGTCCCGGCACAGACGCTGCCCGACGGGTCAGCGGCTCCGGCGGGCGAGGTCTCGAACCACTTGTACCGCAATCTTTTCGAGGGCGACGAGGTATCCGTTTCACTACCCTTCGGCGACCTGGTCCTCGAGGACGACGACGCTCCCCTGCTGCTGGTGTCCGCCGGGATCGGCTGCACCCCGATGATCGGGATGCTCAACCACCTCGCCGCCACCGGCGACCCGCGCCAGGTCTCCGTGCTACACGCGGACCGCTCCCCGGCCCAGCACGCGCATCGGGCGGAGCTGACAGAGCTGGTGCAGCGCATGCCGTTCGCGGTGATGCACCGGTGGTACGAGGACCTGGGCACCCGGTCCGCGGGCGACACCACGCACCTCGGCCGGGCGGACCTGTCCGCCATCTGGATCGAGCCGGACACCCAGGTCTACCTGTGCGGGCCGTTGCCGTTCATGCTCTCCGTTCGCGAGACGCTGATGGCACGCCGGGTCCCGGCCGAGAACATCCACTACGAGGTGTTCGGCCCGGACAGCTGGGCCTCGGCAAGCTGACCCTCCGCGCGGCGGCTGGCTGTACCGCTAGCCGCCGACGCCGGTCAGCTCGACCGGCGACTGCGGCAGCTCCGCCGAACGGACCACGGCGCCGGTCTCGAGGTCGACCGCATGGATCGACTTCGTGGCCGGATCACTGACGTAGGCCGTGCCGCCGTCGACGAACAGGGCGGGCCGCGGCGACTGCCACTTCTCCGGCTCGGCCCAGGCACCGAGCACCGGTATCCGGCTGGTCACCGCCCCCGTGTACTGGTCGATCACGTGCAGGAGTCCGTCGGTGCCCAGCACCAGTGCCTCGCCGCCCGGGCCGCGACCGAGCGACCGGAAGGTATAGCTGGTGCCGAGGTCGACGGGCGTCATCGTGGCGGTCGTCGTGTTGACCAGCATCACCCGCTGCGGTCGTTCGAGTTCGGCGTCGCGGTCCGTCTTGTAGTCGCCCAGCACCACGTCGGAGGTTTCCGTGCCGGCCTGGTTGCCGATCCGGCCGTAGGCGTCCGGGCTCGAGATCTTCGTGACCGCACCGTCGCGGGAGACGAGCACCCCGTCCTGGCAACCGAACACCACGACCTCGTTCGCGGCCGTCGCCTCGCCGTGCACGCCGGGGCACTGTTCGTTGCGGGTGACCTCCCGGCGCTCCCGGTCGAGAACGACGATGCCGGTGCGAGCCTTCTCGTCGCCGAGTGTTGTGATCAGTCCGCCGTTCTCCAGTTCCACCGCCACCCCATGGTGCGGCTCGGCGGTCGTGTAGGTGTCCACCGTCGGTTTCCCGTCCGCGAGCCCGTGCGGATCGAACATCTCGACCAGCCCTGACCCGTCGTGGAACAGCACGGTGCGATCGGCGTGCCGGACCACGTGGCCGGGCTTGTTCGCGGCGAACTCGGTGCCGGTGAGCGCCGGTGCAGCGGTGTAGTGATGCGAGTGGTCGCCGTGCGGCTCGGACCAGGTCCCGGTGTCGAGAACCTCGAAGGCGTCGCCGGTCGTGACGAGTACGTGCCTGCCGTCTCCCGCCGGGTTCAGTCGGGTGAAGCCGGCGACGGGCACCTGCCCGACCACCTCGAGACTCTCGGCGTCGAGCACCAGGACGCCACCGTCATAGGACACCGCGAGGCGCGGTGTCGCGCCCGAAACCTCCACCGGTCCAGCGGTTTCGGATCCAACGACGGCGGCGGCCTGCTCATGTGGGTCGATCCCGGACGAGCAGCCGGCGAGCAGGGCGGTCGCGAGGACGGCGGACGCCGCCGCGGCGCGAACACGAGGAGTGGGGGCGTGGGTCATGCCCAGAGCTTCAACCTTATTGCAAATGATTGTCAAAGTATATAATGCGCATGCGTGCACCCATTCGACCGAAAGTCCTTCCCCGGGAGCACATTTGACAGCAGGCCCTCACCCTCCCTAGGTTTCTGGAAATCATTTCCATGTGACCTGGTGCCGCATGCCCACGCGCCGCGGCCGATGAAGGGGATTCAATGAGCAAGTTCCGTAATGCCGGCATCGGTGCTGCCGCGGTGGTGGCGATCGGCCTGATGTCGACCGGTGCGGCGCATGCCGACACGTTTGTGCCGCTGCCGGATGGGCAGAAGGCGGGGCCGGGTGCGGTTGTCGGGCGTACCGGCGAGAGTGTCCTGATCTCCCCGTCGCTGGCCGCCAACGGTGCGGGCCGCACCGCGTGGGTCTCGGGCACGGTCACCGCCGATGTCACCGGTGTCTCCGGTGAGGGCGAGGCGGGCCCGTGGAACGGCGCGACCAACGACAAGGGCACCAACAACTCGTCCACGCACGGGGTCTCGCGGATCAGCACCGGCTACATCGTGGGCTGCCAGGTCGACATCACCGGCCTCGGCGGGTCCATCGGGATGGGTGTGAGCATGGACGGCCCGTCGATCTCCGGGTCGCTGACGGTCCCGGTCTCGGCCGGTCAGGTCAAGTTCGTCGGTGTCGCGGGCAAGGACATCAAGAAGAACGGCAAGTACGCCGTGCAGTACCAGGACACCCAGATCGAGATCCAGAACTGCGGCGGCTACGCCCAGGCCCGGTCCTACACGGTCGTCGAGATCGTCGGCAACGACTACTCCAAGACCACCCTGTACGGCCAGCCGTTCAGCATCGGCTGACACGCGCGCCTCTCCGCTCTTCCCTTTCACCCCATCCCTTTTGCTCGCGATGACGCGAGCTGACCGACCCTGAACAGGGGAAACATGAACGTCTCCAGCACCGGCCTGCGTCGCGGGCTCAAGACCGCCGCGCTCGGCAGCGCCGCCGCCATCACCCTCGGCTTCTTCTCCGCGGGCGCGGCCAACGCCGACACCCTCGTCCCGCTGCCCGGCGGCACCATCACCAAGACCCTCGCCGACGGCACCGTCGTCACCGTCACCATGACCGGCGAGTCCGCCAACATCTCCGGCTCCATGGGCGCGACCCCGCTGCACCGCAACGTGTGGGTCTCCGGCTCGGCGAAGGTCGAGATCTCCGGCGGCTCCGGCGCCGAGGGCGGCGACATCGAGCCCGGCTACATCGTGGCCTGCCAGCTCACCCTCGGCGGCGGGACCGGCCACAACGCCGGCGGCGGCACCACCTGGGCCAACGAGGACGGCGACGCCAAGATGACCGCCGACAGCGCAGGCAACATCTCCATCGGACCCGGCGAGGCCGCGAGCTTCTCGGTCCTCGACCTCGAGGAAGCCGACGACTTCGGCGGCGAGTCCCACTCCGGTGAGCACTCCTTCGAGGGCGCCACCGGCAGCGTCACCTGGGCCGACTCCACCATGGGCGTCGAGGGCTGCGCCGGCTACGCGCAGGCCCGCTCCTACGTCAACGTCACCGTCGACACCGAGAACGTCAAGGGCACCGTCACCCTCTGGGGCCAGCCCTTCAGCATCGGCTGACCACCGACTCCGAGGCGGGCGAGGCCGCGGCACCGGACTCCGGGCGCCCGCGGCCGAGCCCGCCGCTGTCGTCGGCATGGACCTGGGCGTTGAAATGCGCGCCGATCATCCCTCGCTCCGCGTGTTGGGCGGCGCGCAGGGACGGCGATCGGTTGGCATAGCGGTCCAATACCGCTCGCAGCTCGGGCTGCTCGGCGGTCAGCTCGTTCCAGGCGGTGTTCGGCGGCGCACCGTCCTCGATCGCCTGGTCGAGCTTCGCCGCGAGGTGGGTGGTCCATCGATGCTCGAGCGCGAGCAGGACACCGTCGGGTCCGCCGAACAGCTTCTGTATGTCGGGCAGGTCCACGAAGAGCCCGGGATCGCCCGGGTCGACCCGAGCCCGCTCCAAGACCAGCTGAAGCACGGCCCCGCGTGCGTGAAAGTCATTCCAGGACACTGAACTCACCTCCGTATCTGTCGGTATCGATGACGCTACGGAGTCATCGGGCCCGGATCGACATGCCAGGGTCGCGACTTCGTCTCCTACCGTGGGTGGAGACCGGGGCCGCCCGTGGCACGATGCCGACGGCCGGATCAGCCCTTAGGCTGGCGGGGTGAAGGTGGTAACGGAGTACCTACACCGCCGCATCGCGGTGCTGCCCTACGACTACCCGCCCGCGATCCCGATCGCGGCGGATCTCTGCCTGATCGCCGCCGCCATCGTCGCGGTTGCGCAGCGCGGAGCCCTCATCCCACCGGGATGGGCGCTGGTCGCGATGAGCGCCTGCCTGTGGCTGATGCTCGGCCTGCCGCTGCCCCGCCCCTCGCTGGTGCCATGGACCATCATCGTGACCACCTTCGTCGGAACGGCACTGCTGCTGCTGGATCCCGTGCCCAACGACGTCGCGCCGTTCATCCTCATCGTCGCCGTCGCCCAGGTCGCGGCGACGACCGGACCGAGGGTCAGCGTCACATTCGCGGGCGCGGCGGTCGCGATGATCGTGGCTGCGGCCACCCTCGGCGGCCTCACAGGAATCCCGCCCTACCTCACCGGCGTCGTGCTCGCGTGGATGGTGGGATTCGTGCTCCAGACACAACTGCGCCTGCTGCAACGCGAGCGCGAAGCCGTGGCCCGCCGCGCCGAGCAGGCCGCGAGCGACGAACGGCGGCGCATCGCCCGCGAGGTTCACGACGTCATCGCGCATTCGCTGAGCATCACCCTGCTGCACCTGACCGGGGCCCGGCGGGCGCTCCAGGAGGATCGTGATGTCGACGAGGCGATCGACGCCCTCACCGACGCAGAGCGACTGGGCAGGCAGGCGATGGCCGACATCAGACAGACCGTCGGCCTGCTCGACACCGGGCCTGCCAGGGTCGCGCCCGAGCCCGACATCACCGACATCCCGGAACTCGTCGCGGACTTCGTCCGTGCGGGGGTGCACGTGAAGTACGACCTGTCCGGCAGCCCGGAGGCCGTGTCCGCGGCAACCGGTCTCGGCCTGTACCGGATCACCCAGGAATCGCTGGCCAACGTCGTCAAACACGCACCAGGCGAGACCGCGAAGGTCCGGCTCCGCGTCGCGGACGATGCGGTCGCCGTGTCGATCGTCAACGGCACCCACCGGGCGCCGCGACGCGAGCCAGGCGACGGGTCCGGGCTGAGGGGGATGCGGCAGCGCGCCGAGCTCCTCGGCGGCTCGCTGGTCGCGGGACCGGACGCGCACGGGTGGTCGGTGCGCGCGGAGTTCCCGCTCGGGGCCGCGATCCGCAACTGCACGCTCTCGCGCCGGATCCCCGGGCTCTCGTGACCGCGACCGATGTCAAGGTGCTCCTGGTCGACGACCAGGAGTTGGTGCGCTCGGGGCTGCGACGGATCCTGCGCCGCAAGGACGGCTTCGTCATCGCGGGCGAGTGCGCCGATGGCGCCGAGGTGCCCGCCGCGGTGGCGCTCCACTCCCCCGACGTCGTGGTGATGGATCTGCGGATGAAGCGGGTCGACGGGATCGAGGCGACACGACAGCTGCGTTCGACCGCTCACCCGCCGCCGGTGCTGGTGCTGACCACCTTCGATGACGATCAGTTGCTCTCCGGCGCGTTGCGCGCGGGTGCCGCCGGCTTCATCCTCAAGGATTCGCCCGCTGAGGAACTCATCCGTGCCATCCGCACCATCGCCCAGGGCGGCGCGTGCCTCGATCCGGCGGTCACCGAGCGGGTCCTCGCCGCCTACCGCAACTCCGCACCGGTCCCCGGCAACGGCACGTCGGCCCTCGACGACCTGACCGCACGCGAACTCGACGTGCTGACCCTGATCGGGCGTGGACACTCCAACGCCGAGATCGGTCGGGAACTAGGGATTTCCGGGGTCACCGTGAAGAGTCACGTCGGTCACATCTTCCTCAAGCTCGGGCTTCGGGACCGGGCCGCCGCGATCGTGTACGCCTTCGACAACGGCATCGTCAGCCCCGGGAGTCGATGACTCGAGGGCATACGAAAAACTCCGACCTCGAGTTGAACTCGAAGCCGGAGTTTCAGTAACCACTCATGGTGGCCAGGGCCGGGATCGAACCGGCGACCTTCCGCTTTTCAGGCGGACGCTCGTACCAACTGAGCTACCTGGCCGGGCGGCACCCGAACCGAATGCCTATCGCGCTGTGCCGAATAACGGCACTTTGCGACCCTGACGGGACTCGAACCCGCGACCTCCGCCGTGACAGGGCGGCGCGCTAACCAACTGCGCCACAGGGCCTTGCAGAGTGTTGGTGTCAACAACACTCGATCTTACTGGTCGAACTGTACCCCCTACGGGATTCGAACCCGCGCTACCGCCTTGAAAGGGCGGCGTCCTAGGCCGCTAAACGAAGGGGGCCCCGCCGGATCTCTCCGGCAATTCCCTCAACGGCTTTCCGTTGGGAGCTGGGATAGCTTAAGACACTGATTCGGGAAAACTCAAATCGAGTGGTCAGAGCCGGTTTCTGGCCCATTTTCGGGGGTTTCGGCACCGGTGTCCGCGCGCAGGTCCAGCCAGCCGCTGCGACGCCAGCCCTCGAGCCACTCCTGCGACGCCATCGCCTCGAGCACGACCGCGAGCGCCTCCTCGAACCGTTCGCGCAGCGGCGTGCTGTCGGTGGTGAGGTCGAGCATGTAGCGCTGGCCGGCCAGGGCCGCACCGAGGACGCGGGTGAACGTGCCGGGGTCGGCCCCCTGCCGGAGATGACCCTCGACCTGTGCGCGCAGCACGAGTTCGTGCGCCGTCTGCCCCCACACCTGGGAACCACCGGATCGCACCTCGGCGTAGAACTCGGGCTCGACGATCAGCCGGAACTCCGCCTGGACGATGACGTCGTTGGCGAACCGCTCCGCCAGCTCCATGATGATCGAGTGCAGCACCTGGAACGGGTCGGCGTCGACGGCCTTCCAACGATCATTGGTCTGCGTGTAGTGATCGAGCGCCGAGGCAAGAACGGCCCGGGCGAGCTCTTCCTTCGATTCGAAGTGGAAGTACATCGCGCCCTTGGTGGCGTGCGACCCCTCCAGGATCGTGTTCACCGACGCGGCGGCGTAGCCCCGGCGGGCGAACTCCACCGCAGCGGCTTCGACAATCGCCGCGCGCGTCCTTCGTGCGCGTTCCTGTTGACGTGCCATATGAGCCAGTCGCCTCCGAAAACCGTGCAGCTCTATCTCGTGCCCCGACAGGCCACCAGACGACCTCGTTGTCACCTTAGCCCTAATTTGGACTCTTTCGGGGGAACCTCGTGCGGAATCCACCTACCTGCGGGTAAGGTATCCAGACCGCAGAACACACCGAGTGGTACGATTCAGCCGGCTCGGGTGCGGCGCAGGGGGTGCGCACCCGAGCCGTTTGTGTCTCGACGCCGCGCGGCGGCAGTCCCGGTCACAGCCAGTCTCGGCGCTTGAAACTCAGCCACAGCCCGGAGGCGAGCCCGACCAACAGGACCGTGCTCAGCCAGAACCCCTCCGTCTGACCGAAACCGGGAAACGGGATGTTCTGGCCGAAGTAGCCCGTCACCCCGGTGGGAATGGCGATGATCGCCGCCCAGGCGGTGAGCTTCTTCATGATCTCGTTCAGCGAATTGCCCTGCATTGCAAGGTGCGTCGCGAGAATCGACTCGATGGTGTCGCGCAACCCGTCGATTCGTTCGGTGGCACGCAGGGCGTGGTCGTAGATGTCCTGATAGTAGGGCGTCATCTCGGCGTCGAGCACGTGCGCGCCCTGCCGGAGCAACGCGCTGAAGGCCTCGTTCATCGGGAGCACTGACCGGGACAGCTGCACCACCGCCTTGCGGAGCGTGAAGCTCTGCAGCTGGACCGCGTTCCTCGACCGCCCCGCGCTCTGCGCACCGTCCGAGATCAACAGCTCGTCCTCGAGCCCCTGGATCTCCTCGTCCAGGGCATCGAGGGCGACGAAGTACCCGTCCACGATCTCGTCGAGGACGGTGTGCAGCAGGAAGCCGACACCGAATCCCGCGAGATCCGGGTTGTCGTCCCAGTCCTCGAGGATCGGATCGATCGCGAAACGGTCATCGGACCGGATGGTGATCAGCGCACGATCGAGGATGAAGATCGAGATGTCGGTGGTGCTGAGACGGCCGCCCTTCGCGTCGAAACGCACAGCGCGCGTATGCAACATGCTGTGATCACGGAACCTGACCAGCCGGGGACGCTGGTGCCCGGTGATCGCCCCCTCCACCGCCAACGGATGCAACGCCACCGCGCCGCCGATCAGCGGGGACAGCGCGACGATGTCGCCGACCGACGGGGCGAGCAGATCGACCCAGATGAGCGCGTCCTCGTCCGACCGGTACGAGGCGATCTCGTCGAGCGGAAGATCCGAACCCGCCAGCACCGCCTTCCGGTAGAGCCGGTTTCGGACTTCGCACGACACATGAACCGTCTCGATTCGCGGCTTCTCCATCAGCCCTCCCATGGCCTCCCCGCCATCATCGCGCACCCGGCAGGCAACGAGCGCCGACGCGGCCGAGATCGGCGCGGTCACCGTTGCCGGGGTCCTGTCCTCGCCGACGCGGCGAAGCCACTAGACTCCTGCACCGCGCCCCTATAGCTCAGTTGGTAGAGCTACGGACTTTTAATCCGCAGGTCGTAGGTTCGAGCCCTACTGGGGGCACCATCGGGTCCCGCCAGGCAATCGCCTGGCGGGGCCACTTCGTCTCCGGCCCCCCGCGGCGCCGTGACCGCCTCCGTCGACACGCCCAGGCCGCGTCAATGGCCTTCCGCGCCGGATTGGAGCATGCTCTCCCAATGGAACACATGGTCGACCCCCCGGTCCCGCTCTTCAGCCATCCCGACAACACCAGCCTCACCGCCTCGGCCTCGACGCCGAGTTCTGCGCCCGCGCCGCAGCCCCTGTTCAGCAGCCCGTCGGGCGGAAGCGCCGGCCTGGACTGAGTGCCTCCCGAATCCGATTCGTGGCTCGACACCCACCCACCGCGGGTCCAGAATGGGGACACCGGAAGCGAGTGACGTCACGCTCCGATCCCCTAAGCCGGTGAGCGTGGCGGCGCACCATCAGGGAGGCTGCCATGAGCGATTCCGAACACGTCCGCGAGGTACGCCGCGACATGGTCGTCGTCGCGACCGGGATCGCCCTCGTGCTGCTGAGCATGTGGGTGCCGGATCACGGCTACCGGCAGATCACCGGCGCCATCCTCATCCTCGGACTGCTCGCCTACTCCGCAGGCCTGTGGGCCATGTCCACCGAATCACGGTCGAGCCATTGGGGTCTCATCGCCCTCGGGCTCTTCCTGCTCGCCACGCCGCTGGCGATGGACTTCCCCAGCGGCACGACCACGGCCGCGATCGTGACCGTGGCAGCGGGGGCGATCGTGACGGCGGCGGGCGTGCTCGGCCTCGCGGCCAGACAACAGGCCGCCCTGCCGCTCACGCGGGCGCGTCAGCGCGTCTGACCTCGACCGTCCGCAGCATCAGCAGACAGAGCCAGATCGCGGCGAGCAGCAGCACGCCGATATAGGCCACGGTCGCCGTCCATCCGCCCCACCCGAATGCGAGGCCTGCACCGACGGCGGCCAGGCTCGAGCCGAGGTAGTAGGCGCACAGGTACAGCGAAGACGCCTCCGCACGGTGCTCGGTGGCGAGCGCACCCACCCAGCCGCTCGCCACCGAGTGCGCTGCGAAGAACCCTCCGGTGAACAGCAGCATGCCGACCAACACCAGCGCGAGATCGTCCGGCAGCGTCACCAGCAGGCCGACCGCGCTCACACACACCGCTGCCAGGAGCACCCATCGCCTGCCGACCAGGTCGCCCAGCCGACCGGCCGCCGCGGCGGTGACCGTCCCCGCGAGATAGAGCAGGAAAACCGCGCCGACCGCGGCCTCCGTCAGATCGAACGGCGGGGCCAGCAGCCGAAAACCGAGGAAATTGTAGGCGGAGACGAAACCGCCCATCAGGATGAAGCCGAGCGCGAACAGCACCCGCAGGTCCGGGTTACGAAGGTGTAGAACGAGATTGGCCGTGACCGTCCCCCAGCTCACGCGCTTGGGCCGAAAGAAGCGCGACCCCGGCATGGTCTTGGCCATCACGACCGCCAGCAGCACCGCCGCCACCGCGGACACCTCCATCGCCCATCGCCAGGTGCTCATGTCGAGCACCGTGGACGGGATCAGCCTGCCCAGGAGTCCGCCGATCGTGGTACCGGCGACGTACCGGCCCATCGCGGCCCCCAGGTCCCTGCCGTGCACCTCCTCAGCGAGGTACGCCATCGCGACGGCCGGGATCCCCGCCAGGGCCAACCCCTGGACCACGCGACCGACGAGCAGCCATTCGATCGTCGGACTGAGGGGCAGAACCAATCCGACCGCGCAGGACAGCACGGCCGACCAGACCATCACCCTGGTGCGTCCGAACCGCTCGGAGAGCACGCTCGCCGGGATGATGGCCAGAGCGAGCACGCCGGTGGTCACCGAGACCGCGAGTGCGGCCGTGCCGGGTGGCACCGCGAAGGCCTGTGCCAGCGCGGGCAGCAGCGCCTGCGTCGAGTACATCGAGATGAAGGTGGTCAGCCCGGCCGCGAACAGGGCCAGCGTGATCCGGGTATAGCCGGGCGATCCGCGCCGGTGCGGTGCGTCCTGCCGCGCGAGTGTCGTCGTCATAGTCATCAGGTGGCCTCCGAGTCCATACTGACCGACCTGCACATATCGACAAAATGAGAGTTTTCGGTGTTCTATATGCAGATCAAGCATATGTAGTCGTCAACGGATCGGGACCGACATGCTCTCCGCCGACCTGAAATGGTTCGTGGTCCTCGCCGAGGAGGGCCAGGTGACGTCCGCGGCCGACTTGCTGCGACTGTCACAACCGACGCTGTCGCGACGGTTGGCCCGGCTCGAGCGACAGCTCGGCGTGGAGCTGTTCGACCGTCACGGACGCCGTCTCCGCCTCAACCAGCACGGCCGGTTGATGTTCGAGCACGCCTCGCGCGCGCTGACGGAACTCACGAGCGCCGAGGAGCGGATCGCCACGATGACGAGTCCCACGGCGGGCACCGTGCGACTCGACTTCCTGCATTCGTTCGGCACCTGGCTGATCCCCGACCTGATCCGTGGCTTCCGTGCCGAGGCGCCGCGGATCCGGTTCGCGCTGCACCAGGACGCCGCCGGGCTCCTCGGCGAACGGGTCCGGTCCGGTCACGCCGATCTGGCCGTGGTCTCGCCCCGACCGGACGCCGCCGACCTGCAGTGGCTGCTGCTGAGCCGTCAGCCCCTCGCGCTCGCGGTCCCGACCGGGCATCGCCTGGCCGCCCGGGCCGCTATCGACCTCGGCGACGCCGCCGACGAGCCCTTCATCGCCATGCATCCCGACTACGGCATGCGACGGCTCCTGGACGAGGCCGCGAAGGAGGCCGGATTCACGCCCGAGATCGTCTTCGAGAGCAGTGAACTCGCCACGGCGACGGGCCTGGTGTCCGCCGGGCTGGGCGTGGCGCTGGTCCCGGTCGCGCAGGCGGCCCGCTGGCCCGACGGGATCGTGATCATCCCGATCCGTGGTGCGCGTGCGGCACGCGAGATCGGGATGATCTGGGCCCTTGACCGCCCCTTGGCCCCGCCGGTCCTGCGCTTCCGTGACTTCGTCGCGCGGCGGACCTGAGTCGCGGGACTCAGCCCCGCTCGTCCGGGCCAGGCGCGGTTTCCGCGTCCGCCGCTCGGCGCACCCTTTCCTCCTCGCGCATCCTCGCGAGCTCGTCCCCACGGCGCCGGTAGGACACGCTGCGCGCGACGAACACCGCGAAGGCCAGGGCGCCGATGATCGCGCCGACCAGCGACGCGCCCCGGAATCCGGGCGCGTCCACGTCGAGGATCCGCTCCCCCGCGTGCGCGGCGGTGTTCCCACCCAACACCACCGTCAGGGTCAGCAGGTTCGGAAGTGCCGCAACGATTCCCAGGGTCACCGCCACCACCTGCACCACGCGACTGTGCCTTCGGCCGCGGACCCGCCAGGCCAGGAAGAACAGCAACAGCGGCACCGCCGTGCACAGCACGCCGTACATCAGCCCCCAGGCGATGCCCCTCGAGAAGCTGCCCGCCGACAACGCCCCGGCTTGCTGCGCCCACCATCGCGGCAGGAACGCGGCCAGGATGAAGTACGTGATCACCAGGACGACAGCGAGAATCAGCCCGGCGATCACCTTCCTGGCCCAGCCGGGCAGACCCCCCTTCCCGGCCGATGCCGCACCGGCGGCCGCATTCTCCTCGCTCATGTCGCACCGTCCTCCTCGAGCACCGGGCGCGCGAGCGTCTTCGGCGCAACCAAGATGAAGCTGGTCCTGACCCACTCGCGCAGTTGCGCCCAGCGCTCCTCGTCCGCATCCGTTTCGACGTCGAGCGCCACCCACCCGTGCCTGCCGAGGCCGTAGCCGGCCGGACTGGCCCCGGATTCGGTGGCGACCACCGCGGCGGCCTCGTCCTTCGTCAGCTTGAACGAGAGATGCTCGGCCGTGGCATCACTGAACACGAAGTTCTTGCCCCGTACCCGGAAAGTGGGATGGTCGCCCCACGCGGCCACATCGACCCGCTCCGCTTCCGGGAGGTCGGCGATGATCTCCTCGAGACGTCGCATGTTGTCGCCCATGGCGTGAATCCTGCTCGCATCGCTCGGGTTCCGCCAGCGGCGGACCACACGTGTTGTTACCGTGGATGCAGCACGCGTGACACCCGATCCGATGCGAGGGAGAGCGCCATGCGAACCTGGGTCCACTTCGTCCTGCTGCTGTGCGGGATCGCGGTCGGCATCGGCGCATTCCTGCCGATCATGCAGGACGTCACGCCCACCGAGGTCGAGATCCGCGATCTGATAAACGGATTCCCCGCAGGCTGGGCACTCGAGCAGCTCAGTGATCAGTCGGTGACGTTCTACAAGTCGATGGCGATGCTGCTGGTGGCCTCGGCGGCGCTCCTCCTGCTCAGCGCGCTCGTCGGCTCGAGGGCGTTCGGCTGGGTCGGCGTCATCGTCGGCGTGATCACCCTGGCCGCGTTCTTCTTTCGGGTCAACGAACGCTTCGGCAACGAGTTCCGCGACAACGCGTCGAACCTGTTGAGCAATCAGATGGGGCTCAACCTCGTTGCCGGCGGGCTCGTCGTGGCAATGTTCGCCTGCCTCGTCCCGCGCGAAAAGGCCTCCGCGACCGTCTGAATCGACGCGCCGGTCCGCGCGCCGATCCTCCCAACCTGCCGGAACGGTCACTAGTGTCGGACGCACCCGGACACTCGAGAAAAGAGCGTCCACGAAGAGGCGGGCACTCATGGCATCACTTGACGACCTTTTGTCCCAGATCCCGATCAGCCAGATCGCTGCCAAGCTCGGGGTCGACGAGGAGACCGCGACCGCGGCGGTGAAGACGGCCATCCCGACCCTTGTCGGCGGTCTCGAGGCGAACGCCCAGGACCCGGCGGGTGCCGCATCGCTGGAATCCGCCCTCGCGCAGCACTCCGATCCGGCCCTGCTCACCGGCGGCGTCGACATCGACCAGGTCGACGAGGCCGACGGCGAGAAGATCGTCAACAACGTGTTCGGCGACAACAAGAACCAGGTGATCAGCGCACTCGGCAACACGGGCGGCGCCGGTGACAGCAACCTCGTCGGCAAGCTGCTCCCGATCCTGGCCCCCATCGTGCTGGCGTTCATCGCCAAGCAGTTCTCCGGCGGCGGCGCAGCGGCGCCCGCGCAGGCCCAGTCCGGTGGCGGCATCGGTGACCTGCTCGGCGGCCTGCTCAGCGGCGGCGGACAGTCCGCGGGCGGCCTCGGAAATGTTCTCGGCAGCCTCCTCGGTGGCGCGGCGGGCGGCGGCGCGGCCGGCGGCCTCGGCGACCTGCTCGGTGGCCTGCTCGGCGGCGGGCGCAAGTAGTTCACACCCACTCTCTGCCGTGATGGCGGTGTCCCTCCTCGGGACGCCGCCATCACTCTTCTGAGTGGCGGGGATCCGGGCGCGATACCCCGGAGCCGGGCTGTAACGAAGGACCGGACCGCGCCGATGAGCCGGAGGGGGGTTGACCCATGTCCGGCGGTAACTCCCAGGCTGTGAGCATTTCAAACGATTCACAACGTGGTTACGGTCCCGTAGGCTACGTTGAGCCGATTTCCGACAAAACTTGGAGGGCATGCGTATGGCCAGGGATCTGACCCAACTCGAACTGCTTCAGGAGCTGGCGCAGGTTGCTGAGGAGAATGTGAATCGCCACATCTCCATGGCCAAGGAATGGCACCCCCACGACTACGTCCCGTGGGACGAGGGCCGCAACTTCGCCGCGATGGGTGGCGACGACTGGGACATCGAGCAGTCTCAGCTCGACGAGGTCGCGCGCGCGGCCATGATCACCAACCTGCTCACCGAGGACAACCTGCCGTCCTACCACCGCGAGATCGCCGAGAACTTCTCGATGGACCACGCCTGGGGCACCTGGGTCGGTCGCTGGACCGCCGAGGAGAACCGGCACGGCATCGTGATGCGCGACTACCTCGTCGTGACCCGCGCGGTCGACCCCGTCGAGCTCGAGCGCTTCCGCATGGAGCACATGACCAACGGCTACTCCTCGCTCCCCGATGGCGGCGCCGCCGGCCTGCTGCACTCCGTCGCCTACGTGACGTTCCAGGAACTCGCGACCCGCGTGTCCCACCGCAACACCGGCAAGGCCTGCAACGAGCCCATCGCCGACAAGATGCTGCAGCGCATCGCCGCGGATGAGAACCTGCACATGATCTTCTACCGCAACGTCTGTGGCGCGGCCCTCGACCTGGCACCCGATCAGGCGCTGCGATCGATCAACGAGATCGTCCAGAACTTCCAGATGCCGGGTGCGGGCATGCCCAACTTCCGCCGCAATGGCGTGCTGATGGCCAAGCACGGCATCTACGACCTCCGTCAGCACCTCGAGGAGGTGGTGATGCCGGTGCTCCGCAAGTGGAACATCTTCGAGCGCACCGACTTCACCGCCGAGGGCGAGCAGATCCGTGAGTCCCTCGCCAAGTTCCTCGAGAACCTCGAGGCGCAGGCCGTCAAGTTCGAGGAGCAGCGCGACCGCATGCTGGCCCGCGAGGCCGCCAAGCGCGAGCAGCAGGCTTCCTGACAGCGCCAGCTATTCTGTGCCCGGTACCGAAACAGGTACCGGGCACAGCCCTTTCTATCGAGGTATCGAATGTCATCACCCGCAGGCCAGCACCTCCGAATCGGCTCATTGGAGCTGCGCAGCCCCGTCGTGCTCGCCCCGATGGCCGGCATCACGAACGTGGCGTTCCGCACCCTGTGCCGTGAGCTGGAGCTCGCCCGTTCGGGCAGCACCTCCGGGCTGTACGTCTGCGAGATGGTGACCGCGCGGGCCCTGGTCGAGCGCCAGCCCGCGACCCTGCACATGACCACCTTCGGGCCCACCGAGACGCCGCGGTCGCTGCAGCTGTACACCGTGGACCCGGCCACCACCTACGCCGCCGCGAAGATGATCGTCGACGAGAACATGGCCGACCACATCGACATGAACTTCGGCTGCCCGGTTCCCAAGGTGACCAGCAAGGGCGGCGGCGCGGCCCTGCCGTACAAGCGCACCCTGTTCGGCCAGATCGTCGCGGCCGCCGTCCGCGCGACCGAGGGCACCGACATCCCGGTCACCGTGAAGTTCCGGGTCGGCATCGACGACGAACACCACACCCACCTGGACGCCGGGCGCATCGCCGCGGGCGAGGGCGCGGCCGCGGTGGCCCTGCACGCACGCACCGCCGCCCAGCGGTATTCGGGCACCGCGGACTGGAACGAGATCGCCCGGCTCAAGGAGCACGTCACCGACGTCCCGGTCCTCGGCAACGGCGACATCTTCGCCGCCGAGGACGCGGTCCGGATGATGGCGGAGACCGGCTGCGACGGCGTCGTCGTCGGCCGCGGCTGCCTCGGCAGGCCGTGGCTGTTCGCCGAGCTGAGCGCCGCACTCGCGGGTACCCCCGAACCGACTCCGCCCAACCTCGGCGAGGTCGCGTCCATCATCCGGCGGCACGCCGAGCTCCTGGCGGACCACCACGGCGAGGACAAGGGCCTGCGCGAGCTGCGCAAGCACGTCGCCTGGTATCTCCGCGGCTTCCCCGCCGGGTCGGAGATGCGCGTCGCGATGGCCATGGTGTCCACCCTCACCGAGCTCGACGACCTCCTCGCCCAGCTCGACCCGACGGTGCCCTTCCCCAAGGACGCCGAGGGTCCGCGCGGGCGCCAGGGGTCGCCCGGCAAGGTCTCCCTGCCCGAGGGTTGGCTCGACGATCCGGAGGACTGCCTCGTGCCCGCGGGCGCCGACCTGATGCACTCGGGCGGCTGACCAGTGCAGTCCGGTCGCTGCACAGACTCCGCTCCCGCAGCGCTCGAGCCTGAGTGGAACCAGCGGTCCCGATAAGTATCATGTTGTCACCGTCCGGTGTGGCGGTGGCGCATACGCGAGAGGCAGGGTTCAAGTAGGTGAGCGACGATCAGACTCCAGGCCCAGCGCCTGAAGGTCGCGCTCCCTGGGAACGACCGCTCTCGCAGGTGAGCAGGCCCCAGTATCGGCCCGAGTCGCAGCAGCCCCCCGGCCCCGATCGGCCGGCCCCCGGCCCTCCAGACCAGCAGTGGACCGACAGCGGCCGGATCGGTCGCAGGCACGGCGAACCCGGCGAGCACACCGAGCGGATCTCCGTCTCCGACCTGGTGAACCGCGACAGCCCGCCCCCCGCCGACAGCGGCCGGATGAAAACTCCCGCGATGTCGCCGCTGCCACCCGCCCGTCCGCGGCAGGACCCGGTGCCCGATCCGCCGCCTGCGCCGACCACCGGCTGGCTGCGCCGGGCGGAGCCCGAGCACGTCGGCCCCGCCGCAGGTGAGCCCGCCCGTGTCGGCGCACCAGGCGAGACCCGCCTCGCCGCGAGCAAGAGCCGCAAGCAGAAGCGGTGGCGGGTGCTCGGCCGCAGCGCGGTCGCGGTGGCCGCGGCCGCCTCCGTCGGGATCACCGGCGTCGCGTGGGGCTACCTGCGCAACACCGACAACGGCTTCAGTCAGGTGGCCGCGCTCGACCTCGACAGCACCGACGTCGTCGACCCGGGTGGGCAGACCGGTGACGAGACCTACCTGATCGTCGGCACCGACACCAGGGCGGGCGCGAACGGCGGCGTTGGCGCCGGTTCGGTTGAAGACGCCGAGGGCGCCCGCGCCGACACGGTCATCCTGGTCAACATCCCGGCGGACCGCAGCCGGGTCGTCGCGGTGTCGTTCCCCCGCGACCTGGACATCGCCCGGCCCAGTTGCGCGGACTGGAACAGCGACACGGGCCAGTATTCGACCGAGATGAACCCGGCGGCGGACAACGACAAGCTCAACTCGGCCTACGCGTTCGGCGGGCCGAAGTGCCTGGTCAAGGTGATCCAGAAGATGTCGGGCCTCAAGATCGGCCACTTCGTGGCCATGGACTTCTCCGGTTTCGAGTCGATGGTCAACCAGGTCGGCGGCGTGGAGGTCTGCACGACCACACCCCTGATCGACGGGGAACTCGGAACCGTCCTGCCGAACGCGGGCAAGCAGACGATCGACGGCGCCACCGCGCTGAACTACGTGCGGGCGCGCAAGGTCGAGGCCGAGGGCAACGGAGACTACGGCCGGATCAAGCGCCAGCAGGTGTTCCTCTCCTCGCTGCTGCGCGGGGCGCTGTCCAACAAGGTGCTGTTCGACCCCGGCAAGCTCAACGGCTTCATCAACGCCTTCACCCGCGACACCTTCGTACAGAACATCGACACCAAGTCGCTCGTGATGCTTGGCCGGTCGCTTCAGAACGTGGACGCGGGCGCGGTCACCTTCCTCACCGTCCCCACCGCGGGCACCAACGAGCTGGGCAACGAGATCCCCCGCCAGGACGACATCGACGCGATCTTCCAGGCGATCATCGACGACGAGCCCCTGCCGGGCGAGGAGCGCAAGGACCCGGCACCCTCCGCCGCACAGTCGGCCCCGAAGCCAGCCGCACCCGCGCCGCCTGCGCTCGAGGCGGTCAGCCCGACGGACGTCTCGCTGCAGGTGTCCAACGGGTCGGGTGTCACCGGGCTCGCCGCCACCGCCGCCGACGACCTCGGCTCGTACGGATTCCAGATCTACAGCGTCGGAAACTACACAGGCACCAGCACGAACACGCTGGTCCGCTACTCGCCCGGGCTCGACGCGGAGGCCGCGACGGTGGCGTCCTCGCTGCCCGGCGCGGTGCTGCAGGAGTCCTCCGATCTCGGCGGCATCGTCGAGGTGGTACTCGGGTCGAGCTTCTCCGGAAAGGTCGCCGCGCCCAAGTCCGTCGGCGCCGCGCTGACCCCGACGCTGGCCCCGAAGAGCGCCTCCGCGGCCGACACCCTGCCCGCCGATCTGGCGTTCACCAATGCGGCAGACGATTCCTGCGCATAACGGGCATTTACCGCCCTGACGTGCACCGTCATTCATGCCGCGTTAACCCAATGACCGTGACTTGGTATCCCACACGCCGTAGGCTTTGATTCCATGCGCGTGGCTTACAACGAACAGATGACCGAGCTCGCCGACATGCTCGGCGAGATGGCGGGCCTGGCGGGCGCGGCGATGGAGCGGGCGACGCAGTCGCTGCTCCAGGCCGACCTGTCGCTCGCCGAGCAGGTCATCAGCGATCACGACCAGATCACCGAGCTCAGCGTCGCCTGCGAGGAGCGGGCGTTCGCTCTGCTCGCGCTGCAGGCGCCGGTCGCAGGTGATCTCCGGTCCGTGGTCAGCGGAATCCAGATCGTCTCGGACATCGATCGGATGGGGGCGCTGGCGCTGCACGTCGCCAAGATCGCTCGCCGCCGACATCCGAACCACGTGCTGCCCGAGGAGGTCAACGGCTACTTCGCCGAGATGGGCCGGATCGCGGTCGCCCTCGGGGCCGGCGCTCGTGAGGTCCTCGAGACCCGCGACCCCGAGCGGGCCGCGAAGCTCCGCGAGGAGGACGACGCGATGGACGATCTGCACCGTCACCTCTTCAGCGTGCTGATGGACCGGGAGTGGAAGCACGGCGTGGCCGCGGCCGTCGACGTGACCCTGCTGGGCCGGTTCTACGAGCGCTTCGCCGATCACGCGGTCGAGGTCGCACGGCGCGTCATCTTCCTGGTCACCGGCAAGATGCCCGTCGACCCCGAAGAGACCACCTCGCTGGAGTCCTGACCTCACCGGATTCCCTTCCGACCACACCGACATCAGACGCCCCGACCGGAATCCGGTCGGGGCGTTCTTTTTGCGCCGCGATGAGTTCGGTGCGCGAACCCGGTCTATCTCACCGAGAGGATCCACCGACCCGTTGGGAGACATCCATGCCTAAGCTCCGCGTGCACAACCTCGCGATCTCGCTCGACGGATACGTGGCGGGCCAGGACCAGGACGCCGCCAACCCGCTCGGGGTCGGCGGTGAGCGACTCCACGAGTGGGTGTTCGCGACAAGGACCGGCCGCCGGATGCTCGGCGAGGACGGCGGCGAGGAGGGCCTCGACGACGACTCCCTGGCCCGCGGCGACCGCGGGATCGGCGCGACCATCATGGGGCGCCACATGTTCGGCCCGATCCGCGGCGACTGGGGAGACGGCGACTGGACCGGTTGGTGGGGCGACAATCCGCCCTACCACCACGACACCTTCGTGCTCACCCACCACCCGCGCCCTTCCGTCGAGATGGCGGGCGGCACGACGTTCCACTTCGTGACCGACGGGATCGAGGCGGCGCTCGAGCGGGCGTTCGACGCGGCGGCAGGCCGAGACGTACGGATCGGCGGCGGCGCCGACACGATCCAGCAGTACCTGCGCGCTGGACTGATCGACGAGCTGCACCTGACGATCGTGCCTATCCTGCTCGGCAGCGGCGAGCGGCTCTTCGACCGGCTCGACGGCGGACCGCACGGCTACGAGTGCGCCGAACTGGTGAGCTCGCCCGCCGTCACCCACGTCCGGCTGGTCAGGTCGACGGACTGATCGCCTATCCGAAGCGACCGGAGATGTAGTCCTCGGTGGCCTTCTGCGTCGGGTTGGAGAAGATCTTCTCGGTGTCGTCGATCTCGACGAGCCGGCCCGGCTTGCCGGTGGCCTCGAGATTGAAGAACGCGGTCTGATCGCTGACCCGGGCGGCCTGCTGCATGTTGTGCGTGACGATCACGATGGTGAAGTCCTTCTTCAGCTCCGTGATCAGGTCCTCGATGGCCAGTGTCGAGATCGGGTCGAGCGCCGAACACGGCTCGTCCATGAGCAGCACGTCGGGCGAGACCGCGATGGCGCGGGCGATGCACAGACGCTGCTGCTGGCCGCCGGAGAGCCCGCCGCCGGGCTTGTCGAGACGGTCCTTGACCTCGTTCCACAGGTTTGCGCCGCGCAGCGACTGCTCGGCGACCTCGTCGAGCTGCTTCTTGTTGCGCACCCCCTGCAGCTTCAGCCCGGCCACCACGTTGTCGCGGATCGACATGGTGGGGAACGGGTTCGGACGCTGGAACACCATGCCGATGGTGCGGCGGACGCCGACCGGGTCGACCTGCGAGCCGTAGATGTCCTCGCCGTCGAGCAGGATGGCGCCCTCGACGCGGGCACCGGGGGTGACCTCGTGCATGCGGTTGAGCGAGCGCAGCACCGTCGACTTGCCGCAGCCGGAGGGGCCGATGAAGGCGGTCACATTGCGCGGGGGCACGGACAGACCCACATCCGCGACGGCGTGGAACTTGCCGTAGTAGATGTTGACGTCCTTGAGATCAAGACGCTTGGCCATGGTGGCTCCCTCGGGGTTGTTTGAGCGTTGTACTGAGATTCGGTCGCTGCGCAGGCTTCGCTCCTGCCCTCATCGTGGTCACTTGCTCCTGACCCGGGAGAGGTGACCGATCGCCTTCGCCGCGATGTTCAGCACCGCGATCAGCATGATCAGCGTGAGCGCCGCGCCCCAGATTCGGCTGGCGCCCGCGTCGGTCGGGTTGTTCATCTCGGCGACCATGACGCCGGGCAGCGACCCCATCTCGCCGTTGAACATGTCGTAGTTGATGAAGGGCGCGTAGCCGACCAGGATCAGCAGCGGCGCGGTCTCGCCGAGCACGCGGGCCAGGGCCAGCATGACGCCGGTGATGATGCCCGGCAGCGCGGTGGGGACGACGATCCGCATGATCGTCTTCCACTTCGGCACGCCGAGCGCGTAGGAGGCCTCGCGCAGGTCCTGCGGCACGATGCGGAGCATCTCCTCGGTGCTGCGGACGACGACGGGGACCATCAGCAGGACCAGCGCCAGCGACACCGCGAACGCGGACTTGGGGAACCCGAAGGTCGCGATCCACAGGGCGTAGATGAACAGCGCGGCCACGATGGACGGGACACCGCTGAGGATGTCGACCATGAACGTGGTGAGCCGGCCCAGCTTGGACGGGCCCGCGTACTCCACCAGGTAGATGGCGACGAACAGCCCGAGCGGGATGGACAGCGCCGCGCACACCAGTCCCTGGATCAGGGTTCCGATCAGGGCGTGGTAGATGCCGCCGCCGGTGGCGGAGGCGGACAGGCCGCTGAACGAGTTGGTGAACCAGGTGGCGCTGGTCATCGCGGGCAGGCCGCGGACGATCACGGTGTAGAGCACCCACACCAACGGCACCAGCGCGACCAGCACCGCGAGGGTGACGAGGACAGCCGCCGTCAGGTCGGCGAACCGTCGCCGCCCGCTGACCCCCTGGAAGGTCGGCTTCTTGACGGGTCGATCGAGGGTCACCGTCATGTCAGGCCCTCTTTCCGGCGATCGCGGCGCGGGCCGCTGCGTTGACCACGAAGGTCAGGATGAACAGCACCAGGCCGACCGCGATGTAGGCGCCTGCCTGGATCTCGTTGTTGAACTCGGCGTAACCGAGCGCGATCTTCGAGGCGATGGTGGAACCGCTGTCGAACAGCGACCATCCGAACGCCTTCGAGGTGGTGCGCAGGATCATGTAGAGCGCCATCGTCTCGCCGAGCGCCCGGCCGAGGCCGAGCATGGAACCGCTGATGTAGCCGGACTTCCCGAACGGGATGATGGTGGTCTTGACGACCTCCCACTTGGTGGCGCCGAGCGCCAGCGCCGCCTCGATCTGGGAGGTCGGGGTCTGCACGAAGACCTCGCGGGTGACCGCGGTGATGATCGGCAGGATCATCACCGCGAGCACGATGCCCGCGGTGAAGATCGTGCCGCCGCCCGCGATCGAGCCGGAGCCGGTGGCGAACAACGGGATCCACGACAGGTTCTCGTTGAGCCAGACGGCCAGCGGCTTGATCGCGGGGGCGAAGATCAGCAGGCCCCACAGGCCGTACACGATCGACGGCACGGCGGCCAGCAGGTCGATCACGTACGCCAGCGGCCGTGCGAGCCGCTTCGGCGAGTACTCGGTGAGGAAGATCGCGATGCCGAGCGCCACCGGCATGGCCAGCGCCAGTGCGAACACCGACACCAGCACGGTGACCTGGAACAGGTCCAGGACACCGAACGCCATGCTGTTGATGTTGTCGGTGTCCCATGTGCTGCTGGTGAGGAAGTTCACCTCGTTGCGGGCGAGTGCCGGCACCGCCCGCCACACCAGGAACGCACCGATCGCGCCGATCAGCACCGAGATGAACACGGCCGAGCCGGTCGCCATCGAGGTGAAGACCCGGTCACCCGGGCGCGTCACCGTCTTGGACGAGGCTGCAGGTGTTGGAGTGATCGGTGCCTCCGGTGTTCCGAGCGGACCTCCCACCCCAACCCCGGGATCACCGGGGTTGGGGGTGCGAGGTGCCGATTGGGTGGGCGCGTCGCTCATCTGCGCTCGCAATCTTCTTCGTTGAATATAGAGCCTGGACCGGTCGGAACAATCAGCCGATGGCCGAGATGGACGCGTTCAGCTTGTCCTTGACCGTGGCGGGCAGCGGCACGTAGCCCTGCGCGGACAGCTCCGACTGGCCCTCGTTGGCGGCGCTGGTCAGGAACGACTTGACGGCCGCAGAAGTGTCGGCGTCGTAGCCCTTGGAGCAGACGATCTCGTAGGTGGCCAGGACCAGCGGGTACGCGCCTGCCTCATTGGTGCCGTAGATCGAGTTCAGGTCGAGCGTCAGGTCGCCGACGCCCTCGGTCTTGAAGGCCGCGCCCTCGATCGCCTTGCTTGCGGAGTCCTCGGTCAGCGCAACCGCGCCCGCGCCGCTGTCGATCTGGGCGGCCTTGAGCTTGTTCTGGTCCGCGAAGGACTTCTCGACGTAGGTGATCGAGCCGGGCGCGCCCGCGACGGCCTGCGCGACGCCTGCCGAACCCTTGGCGCCCTCACCGATGCCGCCCTTGAAGTCGGAGCCGGCGCCCTGGGTCCACGCGCCCTTCGAGGCGGTGGTCAGGTACTGCTGGAAGTTGTCGGTGGTGCCCGAGGAGTCGGAGCGGACGATCACGGTGATGTCCTGGTCCGGCAGGGTGGCGCCGCTGTTGAGCGCGGCGATGGCCGGGTCGTTCCACTTCTTGATGCCGCCGTTGAAGATCTTGGCGATGACCTCGCCGTTGAGCGTCAGGTTGTCGACGCCGTCGAGGTTGTAGGCGAGGGCGACCGGGCCGAAGACCAGCGGCAGGTTCCAGGCGTCGTTGCCCGCGCAACGCTCCTTGGCCGCGGCAGCCTGCTCGGCCTTGATGGCGGAGTCGGAACCGGCGAAGTCGATCTGCTTGGCGATGAACTGGGTGCGCCCGTCGCCGGAACCGCTGGGGTTGTAGGCGAGGTTGACGGTCTTGCCCTTGTCCTTGCACACCGCGATGTACGTGGAGGTGAAGGCGTCCATCGCGTTCTTCTGCGCGGAGGAACCGGCCGCGGACAGCGTGTCCTTGCCCTCGCAGGCGGCGTTCGAGGCGGAGGTGTCCACCGTCGTGCCCGAGGCGGAGTTGTCGTCGCTGCCGCACGCGGTCAGGGCCATGGCACCTGCGGCCAGCACACCGAACATCGCAGCACTGCGCTTGAGGTTCACGCTATTTCCTCCGGGAGGCTCAACTTCACGCCCGTGTCGGGCGGTGTTCCGTGGCGCAGTCCGCATGAGCGCTGCACCAGGCAGCACGGCGCCGCCCAACGAGAAAGGTAGGGGCAGGTGGTGGACAGAGCGTCCCAGAACGGTGAACGGAGGGTGAACTCATGACCGGGTGAGGCACATCTCACCCCCTGCCACGGCAAACAGCCCCTCAGGCGTACGCGACATCCACGTGGAACCGCTCGAATCCGAGCCGCTCGTACGTGTGCAGCGCCGCGACGTTGTCCGCCTCGGTGTACAGCAGCACCGTCCCCAGGCCACGCTCGCGCAGATACCGCAGGCCCGCGACGGTGAGCAGCCTGCCGAGGCCCCTGCCCTGCGCCCCCGGGTCGACCGCCACCACGTACACCTCGCCGAGCTCGCCCGATTCGGACGTCGCCGGATGCACCTTGGTCCAGTGGAATCCCAGGACGGCGCCGGTTCCCGCATCGGCCGCGATGAACAGGCCCTCGGGGTCGAACCAGGCCTCGGCGCGCCGCTTGGCGATCTCCCGTTCGGTCCAGGACCCCTGCTCGGGATGCCAGTCGAAGGCCGCGGCGTTGACTCGAAGCAACTCGGCGTCGTCCTCGGGCTCCGCATAGGTCCGCAGGATCACGCCGTCGGGAACCTCGACGTCGGGCAGCTCCGGCCGGTCCAACGGTCGACGCAGCTGCAACAGCTCGCGGACGGGGCTCAGGCCGAGGTGCGCGGCGACGGCACGGGCGGCGGGCAGGTCGCCGTGGGCCCACACCCGGGCGCCCTCGCCGCCCTTCGCCAGGGCCTCCCTGATCAGGCCACGACCGATCTTGGCACCCCGATGCGCCGGGTCGACGGCGACCTCCACCATCGCCGGGTGTTCCCCGTGCGACGGCTCGAGGCTCGCGTACCCGACGATCGAATCGTCCAGCGTCCACAGCAGGTGCCGCGACGACTCCGATTTACCGACGATGTGGTGCACGGCCTGCTCGGAGAGCGGCGCGGTCCCGTCCGCCGCGAGCGCCCGGTCCAGCACACCGTGCACCTGCGCGACCTGGTCGTCGTCGAGCAGATAGAACCAGCTCCTGGCCGCCTCTGGCATCTAGTGCCTCGCTCCCGAAGTCAATTGATGGTTGCCGGGGATCCACGTGGATGCATCGCAAGGCGGAGGAGTCCCAGGTAGCGGGGCTCTACCTGGGACTTCGACAACGCAGCGAGGCGCCGCGTTGGCCCCGGCAACCGCGAGAAGACTTCGGGTGCGGGGCACTAAAGGACCGTCCCGTTGGCCGGGGTCAGCTCCGAATCGTCGACCGCGCCACCCTCGTCGTCGCTCTGGTCGTCGGCGGGCTGGGGCGCGGCGCCGGACTTGCGACTGGGCCGGACGGCCTTGTAGCCGACGTTGCGCACGGTGCCGATGAGGGCCTCGTACTCCGGGCCCAGCTTGGCGCGGAGCCGTCGCACGTGCACGTCCACCGTCCTGGTGCCGCCGAAGAAGTCGTAACCCCAGACCTCCTGCAGCAGCTGCGCGCGGGTGAACACCCGACCCGCATGCTGCGCGAGGTACTTGAGGAGCTCGAACTCCTTGTAGGTGAGGTCGAGCGGGCGACCACGGAGCCGGGCCGTGTAGGTGCCCTCGTCGATGACCAACTCGCCGAGCGTGATCTTGCCGGAGTTCTCCGGGCTGGCGACGCCGCCGCTGCGCCCCACCAGGAGCCGCAGCCGGGCGTCCAGCTCGGCCGGTCCGGTGCCGGGCAGCAGGATGTCGTCGAGACCCCAGTCGGCGTTCACCGCGACCAGACCGCCCTCGGTGAGGACCGCCACGACGGGAACCGCGGACCCGGTGCTACCGAGCAGCCGGCACAGGCCGCGCGCAGCGGCCAGATCCGTCCTGGCATCGACGAGGGCGACGTCGGCGGAGCCGGCCTCGAGCAGCGAGGCGACCTCGGTCGGGGCTGGTCGCACGGTATGTGCCAGGAGCGCAAGTGAAGGCAGCACCGACTCAGGGTGTGGGTCCGAGGTCAGCAGGAGCAGCTCCACGCGGCCTCCCCTTCTCGCCGTTTCATGTGCCCGGGCACGGCCGACAGTGACGCGATACTCGAACAGACTAACGTGCCGTGCCCGGTGGGCACCCCACACAGCCCCGTTCCGGTCAGCAACAATGGTGCCGTGCGGAAACTGATTCTCAGCCTCGTGTTGTTGTTGGCGCTCGCGGTGGTCGTCGACTTCGGCGCGGCCGCCTACTCCGAGTATCGAGTCTCACGGAGCCTGCGCGCGGGCGGTGAGCTGAATTCGGACCCCGACGTGACCATCGGCGGCTTCCCCTTCCTCACCCAGGCTGTGAACGGCAAATACGAGAACGTCGAGATCCGCGCGCGGGGCGTCGACAGCCAGGTTCTCGGCGAGGTCACCATCGAGGCGAACCTGCGCGGGGTGAACATCCCCGCATCCGACCTGGTGAACGGCAGCGTCAAGACGGTCCCCGTCGACCAGCTCGACGGCCGGATCCTGATCGACGCAACCGCGCTTGGCCAGTTCCTCGGCATCCCCGACCTCCAGGTGTCCGCGCCGCCTGCGGACAAGTCCGACGGCACCGGCGGATCCGGCGGGTCCGGGATGACCACCGCCGGCGGTGTGGTGCTGACCGGCACGGTTCCGATCGGTCCGCTGTCGGCGGCCGTCAGCGTGCAGGCCGACCTCCTCCTAGACGGCGAGAACGTCAAGATCGTCGCCACCGACCTCTACTTCGGCCCCGAGGGCAACGCGGACTTCACCGTCCCCGCACCGTTCAAACCCGCCGTGCTCGGACTGTTCACCCGCACCGTCGAGGCCCAACGGCTGCCCTTCGGCGTGCTGCCCACCAAGGTCTACGCGGAGGGCTCGCAGGTCGTGATCGAGGGCTCCGGCGAGAACGTGGTGATCAACCTCGACGATCTGCAGGCGCCATGACAGGTCTGCTCGTCCTCGCGCTGGTCCTCGTCGCGGCCGTGGCGGCCGGGCTGGTGCTTCGGGCCCGGTCGGGCGCCGTGCGGGCCACCACACCGTCCGATTCCGGCTCCGACACCCGCCGAGCCCTGCTCGCGGAGGCCGGGGTTGCGGGCGCGGGCCCGGCCGTCCTGCATTTCTCCGCCGACTGGTGCGGGCCGTGCGCGGCCGTCCGCCGGGTGATCGGCCAGGTGCTCGAGACGCTCGACGGGGAACTCGACCCGGCGTCGACCCGGGCCGTGGAGATCGAGGTCGACATCGACGAGAACCCCGCGCTCGCAGCCGAACTCGGCGTCCTGTCGCTGCCGACCACGTTCATCTTCGACGCCGGCGGCGTGCAGCGGTACCGGGTGTCCGGGGTTCCGACCGCCGCCGACCTGCGGGCCGCGCTGCTCCCCCTGTGCGGACCCGGGGATTCACACCCGCCCGAAAACGGGTAAGCTGCCTCTCGTGCAAACCAGCCAGGAGCTCATGCTCACCCGACGCCGCACAGTTGATCTGTGCCGCCTCGGCGGTTGTTGCTGTACCTGCTGCTGATTCCACGGCTGACGTTCTCCGCTCATCCGGCTTTTCCTGCCTGAGCACCGCGCCGTGATCGCAATCCGGAATACCCGCGGTTCATCTCCGCACGTCAAGGCATCCGTTTCAAGCGCAGGAGTTCTCTCCCATGTCCACCTCCACCACCTCCCGGTCCAGCACCGGTAGTGCCGACCAGGTCGACGTCCGCGGACCGCGGTTCGCGGCCTGGATCACCACCGGTGTCCTCGTGGCCGTGCTCGTACTGTCAACGTTCTCCCTGGTCGAGGCCGGTCTGCTGCTCGCGGCGCAGGCCGTGGTCTTCGGGCTCGGCGCAGCCCGCGGCCCCCGCAACAGCCCGTACGGCCAGGTGTTCGCCCGGTTCGTCGCGCCGCGGCTGTCCCCGACCACCGAGCGCGAGCCGGTCGCCCCGCTGAAGTTCGCCCAGCTCGTCGGCCTCGCCTTCGCGGTCGTCGGCGTGGTGGGCTTCCTCACCGGCCTCACGGTCGTCGGCACCGTGGCCACCGGGTTCGCCCTCTTCGCCGCACTGCTGAACGCGGCCTTCGCGTTCTGCCTCGGCTGCCAGATCTACCCGCTCGTGGCCCGCTTCCGCAGGTCGACACCGATCACTGCGGCGTAGCCGCGCATTCCAACCGGCCCTAGGCCGCACCACCCCACATACCCCGCAAGAAGTATCGAAAGGAAAACCATGGCTCGCTCCGACGTCCTGGTCTCTGCCGACTGGGCCGAGCAGAACCTCAACGCACCGAAGACGGTCTTCGTCGAGGTCGATGAAGACACCTCGGCCTACGACGGCGGCCACATCGAGGGTGCTGTTCGGCTCGACTGGCGCAAGGACCTGCAGGACGGCGTCCGTCGTGACTTCCTCAACCGCGAGCAGTTCTCCGCGCTGCTGTCCGCCAAGGGCATCGCCAACGACGACACCGTCGTGCTCTACGGCGGCAACAACAACTGGTTCGCCGCGTACGCGTACTGGTACTTCAAGCTGTACGGCCACCAGGACATCAAGCTGATCGACGGCGGCCGCAAGAAGTGGGAGCTCGACGGCCGCCCGCTGTCGAAGGACGAGGTCGTCCGCCCGGCCACCACCTACCAGGCCGGCGAGCCGGACACCTCCATCCGCGCCTTCCGCGACGAGGTCATCAACGCCATCGGCAGCAAGAACCTGGTCGATGTGCGGTCGCCCGACGAGTTCTCCGGCAAGATCCTCGCGCCCGCGCACCTCCCGCAGGAGCAGGCGCAGCAGCGTGGCCACGTCCCCGGCGCCATCAACATCCCGTGGAGCACCACCGCCAACGAGGACGGCACCTTCAAGTCCGACGAGGACCTGACGAAGCTCTACGCCGAGAAGGGCTTCGACGAGAGCAAGGAAACGATCGCCTACTGCCGCATCGGCGAGCGCTCGAGCCACACCTGGTTCGTGCTGCAGGAGATCCTCGGTAAGAACAATGTCAAGAACTACGACGGCAGCTGGGTTGAGTACGGCTCCCTCGTGGGTGCACCGATCGAGTTGGGAGCCTAGTTATGTGTGGAGCACCTGTTCAGGGTCAGACCCTGCCCGCGGGCGTGGACGTCGAGAAGGAAACCGTCATCACCGGCCGCGTGCTGGCCGCTGACGGCCAGCCGGTGGGCGGCGCATTCGTCCGCCTGCTCGACGGCACCGGCGAGTTCACTGCCGAGGTCGTGGCCTCGGGCACCGGCGACTTCCGGTTCTTCGCCGCCCCCGGCACCTGGACCGTGCGTGCGCTGTCCAGCACCGGCAACGGCGACACCACCGTCACCCCCGAGGGCAACGGCGTCCACAACGTGGACATCACCGTCTCGAAGTAAGCGCCTCCGGCGCCCGTGCGCGAGTCGCACCCCAACCAGGGTGAAACACGCACACAGTTCGGCCAAGCGGCCCCGCTCCCCCACCAGGG